>JACDAE010000262.1 GCA_013695595.1 Ktedonobacteraceae bacterium
AACCGGGTCCCTACCAGATTTAGGATAGTACGATTATTTAATGCTACCTATGCATCAATCATAATGCCATGGATGACAAATTCGACGATTATTTCACGCACACGTTTCAGAGCCTCCTGCGATGAAAAATCTTCCTTTTTGAATGTCATCTCCATAAGTGGGATAGAGTTCAGGTAGCCCATACAGGCGGCATAAGCAATGCTAAATACCATCGCTGCATCTATCCCAGGGCGGATGAGCCCTGCTTGCTTTGCCTGGTCTAATAATCTCTTAAGCAGTGCAGCATCTTCTGTATTGAACTGAGAGGCAATCTTTGTATAGGTCTGCCATCCCTCTGCCGCTTCCCAGGCCAACATACGCACCATACGTGGATTCTCTATGAGTAAATCGAATATCAAGCGAACGGTGGTTCCTAAAAATGTTCTAAACTTGTTAGCATCAGATGTGAGACTCTCATCCGTCAACAAAGGTCCGATTACCCCCATCTGAAGCTCGGTTCCTTGTTGATCAATACGTTGCAGAACTGCCGCATAGAGTCCAAGCTTGTCGCCATAATAGTGGAAGATCAGGCTTTTGTTATAACCCGCCGTCTCCGCAATAGCATCAATTCTTGCCCCATCAAAACCATGCTCCGCGAAGACCTCTTCAGCGGCATTCAGGATGGCCTCACGCGTGCCCTCAGCATCGTGAGCACGCCCTCGTCTACTTCCAGGTTCAGACATTCTTCCTCTATTCTCTTTTACAATCTAACCGATTGGTTAATTAACTAACTGGTTAGATTGTAACTCGCAAAGAAGAGATTGTCAAGGGTAGCGAGATACCAAAATCTGTCGAGCCTGAAGCCAGACAAATGGAGGGAATGGCTACTCTATCTTCGTACAATTCCCTCTTCCGGTTGCCAATTCTACCGTTCCACTCTCACCACAACGCGTCCCTTTGTGCCACCTTTCAGGATCGTTGCCAGGGCCTGTGGTAACTCCTCGAACGCTACTTCGTGTGCGATCGTCTCAAGGTCTGGTCTATAATCGCTTGCCAGATGTTGCCAGATCTGTTGCCGTAATTCCATTGGGCAATTCGCTGATTCTATGCCCAGTAGGTTGATGCCACGTAGAATAAATGGGTAGATTGTGGTGGCAACATTTCCACCGCCGGTGTTTCCATATGCCGCAATCGAGCCGCCGTATTTCGTTGTGCGGATAAGATAGGACAGTGTGCTTCCTCCTACGGAGTCAAGGCTCCCGGCCCAGCGTTCTTTCTCCATTGGTCTTCTACTCTCAGCCGCCGTCTCGTCTCGTCCCAGAATCTCAGTGGCCCCCAGTTTTTGAAGATACGCATGTTCCGACGCTTTGCCTGTGCTGGCGGCAATGGTGTAGCCTCGCTTTTTGAGGATACTTATGCCAACACTGCCCACACCCCCCGTCGCGCCTGTGACCAGAACGGGTCCATTCTCAGGCTTTAAGCCCAGTTTCTCCATCTGATGGAGCGATAGTCCAACTGTTAAACCTGCCGTTCCGATAATCATTGCTTCTTTTAAGCTCAATCCGCCCGGCAACGGCACAACCCAACCAGCAGGCACACGTGCATACTCGCTATAGCCACCTGAATGGGACATGCCCAGTTCATAGCTTGTCGCAATTACCGGATCGCCCTCTTTGAAACGGGCATCGCTGGACTCTGCCACTATGCCCGCCATATCAATCCCAGGCACAAGTGGATAGTTGCGTACAACTTTTCCTTCCGCTATCGACGCCAGACCATCTTTGTAGTTGACGCTTGAATAGGCAACACGGATCAGCACTTCACCCGCGGGTAGCTCCTCACGTGTTAGTTCTTTAAAGCCTGCGCTAAATTCTTCCCCGGTCTTAGCGACGACGAATGCGCGAAATACTTCTGCCATTGTAATACCTTTTCCTCTCTCAAAATGGAAATCATTTTATGCGTTGAAGCGAATGAGTTGACGTACCGCAGTTCCCTGTGCCAGCTTATCAAAACCTTCGTTAATATCGTCCAATGCAAGCGAGGGGCTGAGCAGCATATCCAGTGGCAACCTGCCAGCTTGATAGAGCGAGATCAGGCGTGGTATGTCCCTTCTGGGGATCGCTGATCCCATGAAAGACCCCATGATCGTTTTCTCTAATCCTACCAATGCCAGGCCGGAGATGGATACCTGCTGGCTTGCGTGTGGCAGCCCGATTGCTATCGTTTTGCCACCTGTGCGTGTCGCCCCGAATGCCTGCGCCAACACTTTCGTATTGCCGACCGCTTCAAATGCGTACTCAACCCCACCTCGTGTGAGATCCCGCACCGCTGCAATGGGGTTCACCTCGCCGGCATGGATAGCGAAATCGGCTCCCAACTGTTTTGCCAGTTCAAGCCTGCTTGCGATGAGATCAACCGCTATAATCGGCCACGCACCCGCTATTTTGGCCCCCATAACCGCACTTAATCCCACGCCGCCCAATCCAAAGATGGCGACCCCTTCGCCTGGTGCCACTCTGGCGGTATTCATCACCGCGCCCACGCCCGTCAAAATTGCACAGCCAAACAATGCCGCTTTGTCGAGTGGTATATCCTTCTCGATCTTGATCAACGATTCCTGTGCGGCTACGGTGTACTGTGCGAATGCGGCGACCCCCAGGTAGTGCATAACGGGTTGCCCATTTGCATTCCGAAAGCGTACGCCTCCATTGAGGAGCGTGCCCGCCATATTTGTTTTTGCGCCATTTTCGCACAATGCTGGCCGTCCTACTGCACAAAACTGGCAATGTCCACACCCTGGCACAAACGAAAATACAACATGGTCATCGACCTTTATGTCGTTTACGCCAGTACCCACCTCGCGTACGATCCCGCTCGCTTCATGGCCCAGGATCATCGGTACTGGTCGTGGCAATGTCCCATTCAACGTCGAGAGATCCGAATGACAGAGGCCAGCTCCCACCATCTCTACCAGCACCTCGTCTGCTCCCGGATGCTCTAGCTCAACCTCTTCGATGATCAATGGTAAAGATTGGGCATATGGCTGGTTTTTTTCTCGTTCATAGAGTACGGCAGCGTGTGTACGCATCTGCATCTCCTTTGATCTTGTGCGCTTGACGTAGGGGTAGGGGCGTCACCTTGCGTGCGCCCGCTCCCCA
>JACDAE010000269.1 GCA_013695595.1 Ktedonobacteraceae bacterium
TTTCGACTAAATGATCAGGTTCGAGGTATTGATCAGGACAGTTTCGTCCATGTTACGAAGATTTCAAGAAAGGAGAATTCTCTTAGAAACTCGCAAGTTTTTGACTTGACATTGTGGGGCACCATGGTCTCTCCCCTTAAAATCCTAAGATTTATGTAGCCCCTTGATAATCTGATTATACCTTCTTTTCATGGGCAAGAGAGAAATAAAACTTGTATCGCGCAGGCATCTAGCGTTGATGAAGAAGAAATGCTAGATGCCTGACCTTCCTTGCTTCCACATTATTGAGGCCGAAATGTGGTGCCGTCGTTCAGAAAGATAATTTGCTCATTCTGAATATGTACAATGAGATCGGGCTTGCCATCACCATTCACGTCGCGTATCTCACCAGTCACTGGGGTGAGATCCTGCCCATCACCGAAAAGAACTGGCCCCAGAAAAACGCGCATGTGCGTCGCATCTCCACCTGGAATCTCAATTATTTCCACGTGCCTGTTCAGATTGAGGAAGATAAAGTGTGTTTTATTGATTGCACTATCACCATGACCCACAGCCGCATCGAGCTGAGATGTACGCGGACGACCATAATGGAGATCATCTTGATAGGTATGCCACCATGAACCCAGTACGCTCAAGCTCATAAATAGCACAATTGTCAGGACCACCCCCACCAGAATGGCTACGAGAGGAAACCTTCTCACCGATCTCAGCATATGTGTATCAGGAGTTGTAATTGCACTTGATGCAATACCGCTGGTACGCTTCGGGCTTAAACTTGAGCGCCTGCGCTGAATCAAAACTCCACTTTGTGTATCAGGTCCATCATGAGGTTCTTGTTGCACAGGCGGAGCTGATCTGTAGCGGCGTGTGCTACTGGGCATACGGGTTACATAAAGTTCTTCGTCGTCTTCAATATCATATTCGGCAGGTCGCGCTTGCTTTTTTGCCTGTATTGTTTCCATTGGTTTCCTCCATCCTAGCATTTTAGAACATATTTTCTAATTAAGTATACCAGAATAAACAGGTTAGTCAATAGAAATTAGCCCGAATGGAGAATGGATTTCTAGAATTGGCTGGGAAATGATGTGGTTTGCCCCCTGCCCGGTCGGATGAAGACTGCATCGAAACAGTGAGCGGATTTCTAGTATGCTTTTATCTGCATGCTTCGATACAATTCCGACCATTGAGCGGAGGAGATAAATACGAGGAGTAGGGACGGCGTTATGAAACTGCCGGCGAAGAAGGAGTAGATAAACCGAGGTTGCTATTGACGACATCTACAATCATCTGGGTTGTAAAAGGTTTGGTAAGATAGGCCTGAGTTCCTGCCAGGCGGGCTTTGAGGCGATCTATCACACCATCATGCCGTGAAAGAATTACAATAACAGTCCTGCTCCACTGTGGCTTCGACCTTAAATAACGTGCAATCTCGTAGCCATTCATTTTTGGCAGGTCAATATCTAGAACGACCAGATCAGGAATGCGCTCCATCTGATGGCTGGTGACAGCTCGTAGCGCTTCTATACCATCTGGAAAACTGACGACTTCTAGCCCTTCCCGGCGCAAACTCACCTCAACAATTTTCCTCACCGTGGGAGAGTCGTCAATAACCATCACTAACTTGCTCATCAAATTCCCCCTCAGCATTCATTGTGGATCAATTTTAACACATATACCTATTTTACTATAACACTCTGGTAAAATTATGCATGTTCGTAGTACTCTGGTACAATATCAAGTAAGTAACAACTGGACGGCAACTTTGTAACACAGGATATCGTTACGCTGTGCTGGCTAGATGATACCTTGCATGTCAAGGGTTATTGCTGCTGGCAGAAGGCGTGATTGTGCATCCATCTGGCTGGAAAGAGGGTTATGAAGGCAAATCAACGTTTGAAACGTGAACGCGAGTTGCGTGGTTGGTCACAAGCAAAAGTTGCTATGGAGATTGGTACCGATCCAGCTACCATCGGACGCTGGGAACGTGGCCTGTCATTTCCTTATCCCTACTTCCGTGAAAAGCTGTCTGTCTTGTTTGGGAAAAGTGCCCAGGAGTTAGGTCTGGTGCGGGATAAGGATATTGGTAGAGATGCTCCTGTGCAAAATTCAGCGCCTCCTACTCCTGCTCATATCTATGATCCAATGGCTCCTCTGCCTATAACGCTCAGTGATGGTCTGGTTGGACGTGATGTCCTGTTGAGCGAACTGAAACAGCGGCTGCTTTTGGGCGGTGATGTGGCCTTGACAGCTCTCAATGGATTGCCCGGTGTGGGAAAGACGGCGCTTGCTACCCAATTGTCATACGATGACGATATTCGCAAGCACTTTTATGATGGGGTATTGTGGGCTTCACTGGGACCGCACCCGCATATAGCAGGGCAACTGGGACGCTGGGGTATATTGTTGAGCATTTCCTCACATGAGCTTCCTGATCAGACCAGTGAAGCCTGGAGTTCGGCTATTCATGCTTTCATTGGCTCCCGACGCTTTTTGTTGGTGATTGATGATGCGTGGAGTATCGAAGACGCATTGCTATGTAAAGTTGGTGGTTCCAATTGTGCGTACCTGGTAACAACGCGTTTTCCACAGATTGCGCTTCATTTCGCAGGTAATGGGGCAACCGTTGTGCATGAATTGAATGAAGATGATAGTGTCGCCCTCCTGACACGCCTGGCCCCAGATGTCGTTGCTCACGAAGTATCAACCATCCGTCAACTGGCCCATTCTGTGGGAGGACTCCCACTTGCCCTGACCCTGATGGGCAGATACCTGCGCGTACAGAGCCATAGCCGCCAGCCACGTCGTATCAAAGCTGCCCTGGAGCGGCTGAAAAATATGCATGAGCGGCTCCAATTGAACGAGCCCTATGCACTTGTGGAACGCCATCCCAGTCTAGAGCAAGGCGCTTCTCTCTCCCTGCAATCAGTGATTGCGGTGAGTGATCAGGTACTTGATGAATTGGCAAGGAACACGTTATATGCACTTGCCGTTTTCCCTGCTAAACCAAATAGCTTCTCCGAGCAGGCCGCAGAAGTAGTATCAGATCAACCCGTTGAGTTTATGGATGTGCTCAGCGATATTGGCATTCTGGAAAGTAGTGGGCCTGATCGCTACACCTTGCACCAGACAATTTCTGACTATGCATTGACTCATCTAGACAGCCCTGCGATCTATGAACGATTTGTTACGTATTTTGTTGAATATATAGAAAAATATAGAGATAACTATGAGGCGTTAGATCTGGAATTTGAGAATATTCTGGCTGCTCTGCGCATTGCTGATGAGCGTGATATGTATATAGAACTGGCACGAGGCGAGAGAGCTCTTTCTGCCTTTTTGCGGGCCAGGGAGACGAGTAACCATCCTTTTGCCCTGTAAGAGGTTACGTTGATGCTGCCGGTGTGAATTACGTATGTAAACTGGACTATTACTTTCCTCCATATTTCTCGCTTTTCCTCTTTATAGGAACTGGCAGGACATGATACAATGGTTCCATTGCAAGATGGGTATTCTAGAGAAACGCATAGCGCTAAGTCTTGCTTTATTTTATCGATCAGGAACTTAATTTGGAACTTACCATACGACGAAGCGGATACATAGATTTTAGCATGTTAGATATTATCATAAAGCTGGCGCAGAATTTTCATGCACAGCATAAACAACTTTATATGGTGGGTGGGACTGTACGTGATGTTTTGCTACATCGTGATCAGTCTGCCGACGCGGATCTGGCAACTGATGCCCATCCAGATGAAATCAAGCGTCTGGTGGCTCCCACACGCCCTGGTGCCGTGGTGCTTGTTGGTGAGCGTTTTGGTACGGTGCGCCTCCTCTACGAATCCAATATTGTAGAGATCACGACCTTTCGTACCGAACGCTATAATCCAGAATCGCGAAAACCTGAAGTTTGTTTTGGTAACGATCTTATGGAAGATCTGCGTCGCCGTGATTTCACAATTAATGCGATGGCACGTGATCTTCTCAATGGTCAGGTTATCGATCCATTTGATGGGCGGCGAGACCTGGAGGCGCATATTTTGCGTGCCGTCGGCAACGAGCCAGATAAACGCTTTGATGAAGATCCTCTGCGCCTGCTTCGCGCGTTGCGCTTCGCCGCTCAACTCGATTTTACCCTTGAAACGGAGACGTATCATTCTATCGGACGGCAGGCCAGCAAGCTACAAAAAATTAGCCGTGAACGCATCCGCGACGAAATGAATAAGTTGTTGCTCTCTCCGCATCCGGCTAAGGGTCTTGATCTACTTGTGGAGTTGGGTTTGATGCCTTTCATCATTCCTGAAGTGTTGGAATTGCGTGGTGTGAGCCAGCAGCCAACTCCCCGCGTTCCGGCTTCTAAAGATGTCTATGCTCATGTGTTGCGCGTTGTTGAACGGTCATCGCCACGTCTTGCTACACGTTGGAGTGCCTTGCTACACGATATTGCCAAACCCCGTACAAAGAGTGTCAAGGATAATGAGGTTCATTTTTTTGCTCATGAGGATGTTGGAGCATATATGGCACGTGATATTCTCAAGCGTTTGCATTTTGATCGCGATTTTATTGAGAACGTTTCACGTATCGTTCGTTTGCATATGCGTGCGAATGCCTATAGCTCTGAATGGACAGATGGGGCCGTGCGCCGCCTGATGCTTGATGCTGGTGATAGTCTTCCAGACCTTCTAGATCTGTCAAATGCTGATATTACGAGCTATCGTGTAGACAGGGTTGCACGGGCTGAGGCCCGCGTTTCGGAGCTCGCCGAGCGTTGCCAACATTTGAAAGAAGAGGCTGAACGTGTGCCGCTAAAAAGTCCGCTGGATGGCAATGAACTTATGGCACTATTTGGACGCAATCCGGGTCCCTGGCTTCGCCCTATCAAAGATGCGCTTCTTAGTCAGGTAATCGACGGCGAACTCGCTCCTGATGATAAAGAAGGGGCAGAAAAAATTGCACGCAATATGCTTAATGATATGTAAAAAAGGGATAGTATAATGGCGAAAGAGAATACACCACAACAGCCAGCAGCGGCTACGCCGAAAATGGCGCAACAAAAATCAACGTCAAAGAAGAGTACCCCTAGAGGAAATCGAACGCAGGTTGGTGGTACTGCCGTGCCCGGTGCGAAATCAACGACGCCTAAACCACCTCCTGCTGCCAGTAATCCCTCTCAACAGCAGGCCGAGAGCTATAATCGCGACATGCGACGACGTATGCAGCACATGGGCACTGGTCCATATAGCGAAAATCAACGTTCAAGCCCCCAGGAGCAGCGTAAAAAGCGTATCGAACGCCGCAAACAACGCCTGGAAGATGAACGTGAACGCTTGCGTCGCTCCTCACCTACTGGCAAAGTGACTCTTGGACGCAGAAACCTCTATTTTGTCATCGGCGTCGCAGTACTTATAGTTGTGCTGATCGTAGTCTTTGTTATTTTGCGTAGCACGCATATTATTGCATAATGCTGCACATTTTTGAGCCTGCATCAGGGGCGCGATGCAACTACCACCATCCTGGGCATAAAGTGATGAACTTTTTTGTTCTCCTATAAGAGAAATGTTGTTTACTATACTATCAGTAATACTGTTTGTATGATGCCCCTTTCTAGGCGGCTTCTTTATCCGGTGGATCTTTTGGTCTGGCTTTGTGGTTTTGCTGCCACTACAAATAACGTGCAATGAGCACTGCTTGTATTTTGATAGCTTCTATGGTACAATATTAAATGGATTATTTTAACTTATTTCGGTTTCTACTCCTGTGAGAAGAAGCAGGAGTGACGATAAATATAAACATGGCTTTTACTCCTATCGAGAGTAATAGGAGTGGCGATAGATAAAATAAAAAGTTTTTAGTACATGAGCTGCATTACGTAATGCAGTGAGGAGGTTTTTTATACCTTGACAACAGGAAAAATTCGAATTATCCCTCTAGGTGGCCTGGGAGAAGTCGGAAAGAATATGATGGTCCTTGAGTATGGCGACGAGATTCTCATTATTGATGTTGGAGTGATGTTTCCCGATGATGAGATGTATGGAGTTGATCTGGTTATCCCCGATGCCAGTTACCTCGCTGACAAGAAGTCCCGCATACGCGGTATCCTCATCACACACGGCCACGAAGATCACGTTGGAGCCCTTCCTTATATCCTGCCAATGCTTGATTTTCCACCAGTTTTTGCAACACGCCTGACACAGGGCTTGATCCAGGTTAAACTTAAAGAGCACAGGTTACTCGACAAAGCAACGATCAATGTGATCACCCCCGGTGATGAGTTGAAGCTTGGAAGTAGTACCATTGAGTTCTTTCGTGTGAATCACAGTATCCCCGATGCTGTTGGTCTTGCTATACGTACACCCCTCGGCATCATTGTTCATACGGGTGACTATAAGTTTGACTATACCCCCATCGATGGCAAGCCGGCTGATTTTGGAAAGCTTGGTAGCCTGGGAAACGAGGGCGTCTTGCTTATGATGGGTGATAGTACACGTGTGGAAACGCCCGGTTACACCCCTTCTGAGCGCGTTATCAACGACTCATTGGATAAAATTTTCGCTAATGCTCCTGGCCGTATTATGCTCGCAACATTTGCTTCACTCATCTCTCGTGTGCAGCAGGTTGCCGATACTGCTTCTCGCTATGATCGTTTCATTGCCCTTGTTGGTCGTAGTATGGTCAACAATGTGCAAATGGCGATGGAGCTTGGGTACCTGGATATACCACCCGGAATGCTCATTCGTGCGGAAGATATCAACAAATTTCGGCCTGAGCAGGTTGTGATCATCTGCACCGGCAGCCAGGGCGAACCAACTTCAGCTTTAACACGGATAGCCAATCAGGACCATCGTTTGATTCGTATTCAACGGGCTGATACCGTGATTCTTTCGGCTACGCCCGTGCCAGGTAAC
Organism: Ktedonobacteraceae bacterium; assembly: GCA_013695595.1. Classification (GTDB taxonomy): domain Bacteria; phylum Chloroflexota; class Ktedonobacteria; order Ktedonobacterales; family Ktedonobacteraceae; genus JACDAE01. Next base: position 6,903 of record JACDAE010000269.1, read on the forward strand.
GAGAAGATGGTTCATCGCACGATCAATAACTTGTTTCGCCAGGGCGCGGAGGTGTTCTATCAGGGCATCTCGAACGTTCATGTTTCTGGTCATGGCGCTCAAGAAGAGCTGAAGCTTATGTTGAGCCTGATACGTCCAAAATTTTTCATCCCCGTGCATGGTGAATATCGACAACTGGTGCTGCATGCTAAGCTTGGATACTCTCTCGGTATCCCTGATGAGAACATTGTAGTGGCAGAAGATGGAGACATAATCGAAGTCACTCCTGATACGATCAAAACGGTCGGACATCTCAGTAGCGGTAATGTGTTTGTCGATGGCCTGAGTGTCGGTGATGTGGGGCAGATCGTGCTGCGTGATCGCAAGGTTCTCTCGCAAGATGGCATTCTGATGGCTGTGTTAACTGTTGATAAAGAAACCGGGCAGCCAATCGCTGGACCTGATATTGTCTCACGCGGTTTCGTCTACATGCGTGACGCCGAAGAGTTGCTTGAAAGTGCCCGTATTCGCGTCCTGGAATCATTTGCGGACCTGAATAATCATAGCGCGAATGGTCATATGTCGGATTGGGCGTTTGTGAAGGATAAGATCAAGTATACACTTAGCGAATTCCTTTACGAGAAGACTCATCGCCGCCCGATGATCATACCGGTCGTGATGGAAGTGTAGGTTTGTAGAAACGGGATTGCCCATATGAAAAAGCTTGTTATGGGGGTCCCGTTTCTATGACGATAAATTTTGCCCAACCGTCACTAATTCTGGTTTCATCGCCAGGGGTATCATGATGTGAAATGTTGAGCCTTGCAATAACATACTTTCGACCTATACTCTGCCTTGATGTAAATCCACTATTTGTTTGACAATCGCCAATCCTAATCCCGTTCCACTAACATAACGTGACGCATCTTTCTCAACGCGTACGTAGCGGTCAAATACTTTGACTTTTATCCAGCCGTAAAGCAGCGTCTCGTGTGATAGTAAAAAGAAGACAGCCAGGCAAGCCAGAAGCGTAATCAGCAAAAGCCCTGGACCGACTCCTGATGTAATCATTGGAGTGAAGTCCCTCATATAAATAAGTACAGGCAGCAAAGAATTCTGATAAATTGAGATAAAACAACACAGGCCGGTAAGTACCAGCATCGATATTAAAAGCAATACAAGGATCAGATGTGTTTTATAAAGAGAAAAAGCTGTTTTTTTGCTGGAATTTATTGGATAACACGTAAAGCAGGATGGATGCCTGTAGAAATTCCTGCATGCCAGAATACATAAAGCCATATTGCTGTTTGCGGTTCTGCGTGAAGTAAGCCATCTATAGCAGAGACCCCAGGAAGCGTCAATGTGTGTGGAATGCAGATTAAACCCCCGAAGAGATATGTTGCTGCAAGTATAGCAATCGATAATGTACGTAAGTGCCGAAATTGTCCAAATAATAAATAGGCCGTGATAAAATCTCCAAAGGATATGAGTATGTCAGCAGAAGAAATAAAGGAGGAAGTGAATAATGGTGGGAGAGCGATAGTATTTCTCGCAAAGGGTAATACTAGCAAGACAACTCCAATCAGGATACAGATAAAGACGGTTGCGGTTCTGCTTTGTCTGCACTTTATCGTTTTTCTTACAGCATTTTGCTCCCTTTGTTGTGTTGGCAAGGAAGATTTCTTCATACTTTAGTATAAAGTGAAGATCCAAATAGTGATGAGGACTCTATTTAAAAACAAAAAGGCTTTGGACTATGCCTGTTCCATGCATCGGTGCTATTGCTTCTTTGGAACATCTGCGCTATCATACGGGTATCTCCGCTGTCGTGTAAACAGAGAGGAAACAGTATGTCTGGTAGTAATCAAAAAAATACAGCGAAGCGTCAGGGTCAGCAGCGTGCACGCGTTGTTCCGAATGTCGAGAAAGGCTCCTCTCGCGTAAGTAGTGCCGCAGGTGACTTTGGGCCGCGCGTGCAGAGTGTACAGATAGAACAGCGTTCTAATGCTTCTTCGGTCAAGCCGAGTGTTCGTCGCTCATCTCCATCCAAGCAATCTGCACGCAGCAAACAGGGTGGCGCGAAGAAAAACAAACGGCCTGCATCACCACCTACCTCATCTATGCCGGGAAACACGAAAGATATACTATTTACGCAATGGATGATGCGTAGATGGAGTTCCATGCAGCCACATCATCAACAACGCTTTTTTGGAATTATCTTATTAATTCTTTCTTTACTTTTATTTGGTTCTCTGACTCTTTTTCGCGCATCACGCCTGCTGGCTCCTTTAAACAAGATCTTGCTTGATTTCTGTGGATGGGGTGCTTATCCTCTCTCTCTTGGTTTGATTGCTTTTGCGCTTGTGCATCTAATTGAAGGAATACGTAATCAACATATTATGACCTGGCGTACGGTTATTGGCCTGGCAGTGCTCTGGCTCTTATTGCTAGCCGAGAGCCGTCTGATCTTCGGGCCGGTCGGTATTCTAGGTGAACTACTGATTTCTCCTTTATTGGGGTGGTCTCCTTTCATTGGGCATGTGATTTTACTTGGTCTGCTGATTGTTGTCGCAATTCTTACATTCCACATTCGTTTTGGTCATGTCCTGATGGTTGCTCGTTTTATGCAACGTCTGCTAGCTGATAATCCCACAACAGGTATTAGCAAGACATCTGCGCCTTCGCCTTATCTTGGGCAGCGCCCACAATACAGTCGTTATGTTGGTGCGGCTGCATCTTCTTCACTCCCGTCCAGTCGTCAAGGCACACAAGCACCTGGACGTTCTCGAAAGCAGGTGATTGAAGATGAGGAAGAGGAATTTGATGATACCGATTTTGCGGATGCTACGGTCGCATTTGAAGCAGACTTTCCTGATGAAGATCCTCTTGATGACATCAATGTACATAAGACACAGGTAGGTACGGTGCCACGTGGACCCCGTGCCCCAAGGGCAGTTGATATTGCGCAGCCTGTGTTGAATGCCAATCAGCAAGCTTTGCCGTTTAATGAAGAGGCAAATGCCCACAAGCTGATCTTAAAGCCCGCAAAAGATGTGGATAAGATGGAAGCTCTTCCTCCCAATCCACGCCTTGCTAAAGGGGCGAAACCTCAGCCTGCCCCTGCAAATGTGCCTAATCTTGTTTCACCCTGGAAGGTGCCTGACACCTCGCTGCTAAATAGCCCTGAGGAAGTCAAGATGCAGATGATCGGTGACGATACATCGACGCTGGCAAGAACGATTCAGGAGACGTTGCGTAGCTTCCGCGTTGATGCTGAAGTCAGAGCCGAAGATATTAGTATCGGCCCCACCATTATTCGCTTTGGCATTCGTCCAACCGGCAAACCTGAGATGAAGGATGATGAGAAGACGGGCAAGAGAGTTCCCGTGAAGGACGCTGCCGGCAACATTGTTTACGAGTCACGCACCCGTGTGAGCCGTATTATGGCATTGCAGAACGATCTTGCGTTGGTGCTGGAAGCGAAAAATATCCGCATGGAAGCTCCCGTACCGGGACGCCCGTATGTCGGAGTCGAAATTCCGAACAAAAATAGCCGCCTGGTAACTCTCCGTGAAGTGTTGGAGAGCAAAGAGTACCTGACATCCAGGGCCAAGTCGAAGCTATCGATTGCGCTCGGCAAAGATGTGGGTGGCCTGGTACGTGTTGGGGATCTGGCGCGTATGCCGCATTTGCTAATTGCTGGCGCGACTGGAGCTGGAAAATCTGTATGTATCAATACCATCGTCGCCAGCATTTTGACGCAGGCAACTCCCGATGATGTGCGTATGCTCATGGTCGATCCGAAAATGGTCGAATTGAATATGTACAATGGCATCCCTCACCTGCTCTCGCCCGTTGTGACTGAGGTCGATAGAGTCGTGCCCTTGCTCAAAAATGCCATCACTGAGATGGAACGCCGCTACCGGCTCTTCTCGCAATTGAATGTGCGCAACCTCGATGGGTATCGTAAATTGCGCCTGGAGAAGATCGCGAAGGGCGATACTTCTTTAAATAACCTACCTGCGATTGTGATCATTATCGATGAGCTTGCAGACCTGATGATGGCCGCGCCAGAGGAAGTGGAAGGGATGATCTGTCGCCTGGCTCAGTTGGCACGTGCGACAGGTATTCATCTTGTGATTGCTACGCAGCGTCCTTCCGTTGACGTAATTACTGGCCTGATCAAAGCAAACATCCCAACACGTATCTCTTTTATGGTTAGTTCCTCCGTCGACTCGCGCACAATCATCGATATGGGTGGTGCGGAACGCCTGCTCGGTCGTGGCGATATGCTATACCTGCCAGCGGATGCTGGTCGCCCTGAGCGTATTCAGTGTTCCTTCCTGGCTGACGAGGAGGCAGAACGGCTGGTGGTCTACTGGCAACAACAGATTATCGATCATGCCAAAGTTGTAAGCGAGGGGGAAGATCCCGATCCGGCTCCACTTCTTATGGCCGTTGAACCCGGTTGGGAGATCAAAGATGAGCCTGTTGTATCCGACGATTTTGAGCTGGATGATGACCTGTTGGATAAAGCTGAGGAGATTGTGCGTGATTATGGTCGTGCCTCGATCTCACTTTTGCAGCGTCGGCTACGCATTGGGTATTCGCGTGCTGCTCGCCTGATCGATCTTTTGGAGGAGCATGGCATCATTGGTCATTCTGAATCGGGTGGACGCGCCCGCGAAGTGCTTGATGGAGGCTATGAGCGCCATGGTGATGATGGTGGTCAAACCATGGCCGATGAGGTTGCCGATATCGTTGCTGAAGAAAAGGCTCGCGACGAATTCTTACGCAAGCAGGCCAGTCGCCGCTCATCTGTCCAACAGGGCCATAGTGCTCAGCGATCCGACGAAGAGATATGATATAAGGAGGGGGTTATGCATTATCAATCTGATGCGGCAGGTGACTGGGGCCGTGAACAGGCTTCTGAGACTGTGAATGTCTCGACCGAAATGTTCACAATGGCCGATTTCAGCAAGATCTTCCTGCGTAGCTGGCAAACAGATAGCAACGATATCTTGCTTATTCTGCATGGCCTGGGCGCTCATAGCGGCTGGTTTATCGATATGGGTAACGAGTTAGCACAGCGTGGGTTAACCGTCTACACAATGGATCATCGTGGTTTTGGACGCTCGGAAGGTTTAGCGGGACATATCGATAGCTATCATCTCTTTGTCGAAGATACATCTGCCATCATTAACGAGCTGCGTAAGCGTCATCCTCTGGGGCGCATCTACCTGCTTGGACACAGTATGGGTGGAATTTTTACGGCTCACGTAGCGGCCAGGCATAGTGATCTTCTTGCTGGTATCATATTCCTCAATCCCTGGATAGAAGACTCCTCGCGCCTATCTCCTATTACGACACTAAGAATTCTAGTTGGCGGTTTGCGCAATTCTCGTCGTGCCTGGCAGGTTGCTGGTGGACATGAGGCAATGACTACCAATCCGGAAGCGATCCAGATGTTGCAGGCTGACACCTTCTGGCGACGTACACAGACCTCCTCGTTCCTGGTGCAGATCCTCCAGATGCGCCTGGCTGTCATGAAGTTGGCGAAAAGCATAACCCTTCCTGCGCTCGTGTTACAGGCCGAAGAAGATAAGTCTGTACTGATTACGGGGACCCGTAAATTTTATGATGCGTTGGCAAGTAGCGATAAAACCTGGAAAGGCTATCCAGGTTATGCGCATGATAGTGAGCTGGAGGCTGATCGCTCGTTGATGGATAATGATATTGTGGATTGGATACGCGCACACGTGTAAATGATTAAGAGCGTTCACCTCTATCTGCTTATTGGATAAAAACCGGCATCTTCCGTCTGTAATACTATGCGGAAAAAATGGCGAACTGTTTTAAGCTGAATCTACAACCTGGCTTCTGTACTTGAAGCCATGCTGTTTGGCTTAGGCATAGATTATTCCATAAAAATGTAGACGACCAGGAGAAGTACCATGCCAGAATATATCCCTGATACGCAGCATGTTGATATACGCACAAATGATGAGCTATTTCGCGCTGCTCTTCCCCGCAAAGATG
>JACDAE010000331.1 GCA_013695595.1 Ktedonobacteraceae bacterium
CCGGGCGCACGCAAGGTGACGCCCCTACCCAGATGCCGCTGGAAGGATAGAGAATCTTTTGGACAGGTCTTTATAGAGAAGAATATCGTAATATAAAGGATAGTTTCTTTACCTTCCCAGAAGAACCATTCTGTTTGCATAAAAAAGGAGTTTTCTTATGAGCAAAGCAGTCGGCTTTATTGGTCTTGGCAACATGGGTCATCCTATCGCGGCCAATCTTTTGAAGGCGGGTTTTAGGGTGCATGTCTATAATCGTAGTGCAGCAAAGGCAAAGCCACTGGTTGAACAGGGGGCGCATCAGGTCGAGAGGCCATGCGATGTCGTCGAACCGGGCGGCATTGTTGTCTCAATGGTTGCCAATGATAGCGCTTTGGAGGATATCACGCTGGGCGAGGGTGGCATTCTGGAGCGCCTGGGACCGGATGGCATCCATATTTCTATGAGTAGTGTCGCTCCAACCACTGCAGAAAAAATGACGGATGAGCATACGAAGCGTGGGAGTTTTTATGTTGCATCGCCCGTCTTTGGGCGTCCGGACGCGGCAACTGCGGCGGCGCTCTGGGTCTGTATCTCCGGTCCAGATGCAGCGAAAGAGCGCATCAGACCTGTTTTAGAGGCCGTTGGTCAGAGCATCTTCGATTTTGGTACCGCGCCAGGAGCGGCCAATGTCGTCAAGGTGATCGGGAATTTCTGGATTGTTGCGGCGATGGAAGCCATGGCGGAGGGCCTGACGTTGGCCGAAAAGAATGGCGTTGAGCGCACAAAAGTCATCGAGATGCTCTCACAGACGCTCTTTCCGGGCCGGATCTATCAAAACTACGGTAGCGCGATTGCCAGGAAGTCCTATACTCCCGTTGGCTTCGAGATGAAGCTTGGTTTGAAGGATATCAATCTCGCATTGCACACGGCTGAGCAATCTCTTATGCCGATGCCGCTTGCCAGCCTGCTCCATGATCGCCTGCAGACGGGGATTGCCAAAGGGCGTGGCGAGATGGATTGGATGGCAATGTCGCTCGGCGTCTCTGAGGATGCGGGCCTGTAATAGGTCGTGGAGAGGATCATTTTAATGACCAGAATTATAGATACTAAAAATATTGGTTCCTATACATTATCTCTCTATGATGATGGAGCGATGACGATTCAGGCTTTGCAGATGCAAGATCCGTTAACATTCGATGCCAGGCAGGCGCAAGAACTGGTGCAATGGCTCACCCAACAGAAAGCCTTGCCTATAGATGTGCCAGTCAGCCCTACAATTGCCGAGCCACATGTCGAGAGTAGCGAAGAGATCGCGCACCGTGTTATCGATGGGGCTATCGCCCTGACGCGTGAACACCATCCCGCGAGCCTCGATATTGAGAATAGAGACCGCTTCATTGACCAGATCACGCGTGATCCCGACATAAAACCATTAGTTGCGCAAGGCAATATCTCGCGCAAGCAGATTATGCTCTGGATCGAACAACGTCTGGGCGGTGCTGCACCCTCTCTCTGGAACCAGGACAAGAATAAGAAGCGTGGCCGCTAATAAGCCAATAATGTAGGGGCGCGATGCAACGAAGGGGAATAAGCCCAGGTATCCCCCATCGTGCCCCGTTTTCATCCATCGGTTACCATTGTGAAGATGGCTCGCTCATCACCAAAATTGATGATATCGCCGTCTTTCAATAGGGTCCGTCCATAAATGCGCTGGCCGTTCACCTGCGTGCCGTTCCCGCTCTGCAAATCCTCAACATACCAGCGCCCCTCGAAAAAACTGAGTTGAGCATGACGACGTGAGACGGTGGGGCCGATGATAACGAAATCGTTGCCCGCTAAGCGTCCAATGGTTGTGACGTTCTGGTGGAAACGAAACGCACGCCCATCCATGGTGCCGGTCTGTATCAACAGGCGAGCAAGGAGGGGACGCCCATTGGGGGCCAGATAGTGATCGGCGGCTGCCCCTTTATTTGACAGATCGTCGCCACAGATAATGCAGTGACGATGCGTGTGTGCATTCGGCTCACCGCAGCGAAAACAGATGATGTTGGCCTGTTGAGCAAGATTATATACCTGCCGACCCGCTAATGGCACATCTGACTGATTGCTTAAACTGCCTGAATTGCTGATTGTTAGCGCGTCGCTCAAAACATCGACGAGTTCAGCGGCAGATGCATAACGATCTTGAGGCTTTTTGGCTGTCATTTTCTGAATGATTTGTACAATAGGCATAGGAACATTATGTTCGCGTGTCAGCTTGTCGGCGGGCAATGGCTCATGAACATGTTTGACTGACATGCTGAGCGCATTTTCGGCATGGAAAGGGGGTTCACCAGCCAGGCATTGAAAGAATACAATACCCAGGGAATAGATGTCGGTGCGGCTATCTATGGCGTGTCCAGTGGCCTGTTCGGGTGACATATAATGGGGGGTGCCGAGGTGTGCGCCCGTTCTCGTAATGTTGGTTGTTTCTTCCAGGATCTTCGCCAGCCCAAAATCTGTTAGCAGGAGATGACCATTGTCGCGTACAAGCATGTTCGCTGGTTTGATGTCGCGGTGAATAATACCGTTGCTGTGGGCGCAATCCAGCCCCTTCGCGGCTTGAATGACAAAATTGATGGCTTTTTTGAGGGGAAGAGGCTGTTTCAGGCGTTCTTTGAGTGTGCCGCCCTCGACATATTCCATTGCAATATACTTGATGACATGCTGCTCACCAAAGTTATAGATATGGACAATGTTGGGGTGAGCGAGGCGAGCAATGGAGCGGGCCTCCTGGACGAAGCGCTTGAAAAAGACGGGATCTTGCGCATGTCGTATGGGGAGTACTTTGATCGCGACATAACGATCTAGCGATGGCTGATAGGCTTTAAAGACCGTTGCCATTCCGCCAACGCCAATCCGTTCGGTTATTTGAAACTGGTCGAGCTGTTGCCCGAGCAGTTGATTGAGGTCATCGCCATTTTCCAGGTGTAAGAAGCGTTCGGATGCCATGCCATTTCTCGATTTCTCTGTGTTGTCTTCTTAAGTAAGAACGCGAATGGGCACTGGTATTGTAGCACGAAACCTGCCGGGTTATCCTTTCTGGAAGGGATAGATTTTTGAGCGATATTCGTCTAAAATATGCAAGCAGTAATCAGGGTAGAAATCTCTTTTGTAAAAAGAATGTCCTTCTACGTTTTTATTCTGGATAGCCAGAAAATAGCCTATTCTTTTGCAAGAAACAATACTTATCTCTCTATTCTAGATGGTTTCAGATTTGCTTTTAGGGGAGGCATGCATGTATTCACTTCCGTTGTCGGGTGATAATCAATTCGATCTCGGTAATATTTTTATTGGACGTGAGCAACAAATAGATCTGTTTCATATTTACCTGGAACGCTGGAAGAAAGTTATGCTGATGACCCCGGAAAGTCCAGTTGTGACCGCACCATCGCCCAATGAGAAGTTGCAAGGGTTAGTCGTGTTGCTCTATGGAAGAGGAGGATTTGGCAAAAGCACGCTCCTTAAACATTATGCACAAATTGCTAGAGAACAGGAACGGTACATTACAGTCAGCAAAATTGTAGACTGGGAATTTGCAACTGAAGATAAACGCAGCCTGTTCAATCCAGCTCCGGGACAAGAAATCGATGCGCCCCTCTATTTCTCTTTTTTTATGTAAACAATTGGCATGGGCGCTAGAAAAAGAGCAAGAGGCCTTCAAGGAACATCAGGCAGCCGTCAAGGCTGTCGACGTGGCGCAGAACCAGGCCAAAAATACCCTCGATGGTTTACATAAAGATAACAATGATCAATATGGATGGTTGCGTGGTATTGCGGGGTCGGGATTGATTACCCTTTTGCGTATGGTGCCTGGTGCAAATGTTGTGCTCAGTGATAAGCAGGTTGCGGAAAAGGCGCAGGAGGTGCTTGGGGAGGGTGCAGTCGTTGGTGCTACGCAGTTGACGCATGTTTATACCAGACTGCGTAACAAACTGGGGCAACGGCTGGATGATTATTTAAATCCTGCCCTCAGACTCGGACTGGCTCTTGGACGTGATCTGGGAAAGTTTGCCCGTAACCAGCCACTTCTATTTCTCTTTGATACGTATGAAGAGGTGGATGAAGCCGATGCATTGTTGAGGGTGGTCATGGTGGCGGCGGGTGCGCGGGTAGGCTGGATTGTTGCCGGTCGCGATAACCTCTGGGCGGGGATGGAGCAGCGTAAGCGGACTATTGGGAAGGTGTATGGGTATAAGGACATCGTTCCCTCTGATCGTTGTCTGGCTGTGGATTTTAATGCGGGTGGAGTTGGAGCCTTCTCGGCGAACGATATTGTGACCTATTTTGATATTTTGCAGGCCAGGCTCCCCGATTTTCCTATGCAGGTGGCGCTCTCGGAGAATGATGCTGAACAGATCGTCGAGGTCACGCAAGGTGTGCCTCTGGCTGTTAAGATCGCAGCAGGCCTCTTTGTGGAAACCGCAGACCTTGAAGTTGTGACCAGAAAATCTGATCGGAAGCGCGAGATTATTGATGAGATGTTCTTGCGTTATCTGCTGCATGTGCGCGATGATGAGAGTGAACGCACGCGTCTGTATGGCCTTGCGCTTTTGCGGCGTGCTGATGAGCCATTTGCGGTTGCAGCGGCTCTGCATCTTTCAACTGAGCAGGCGAAAACAGGTTATGAGCGTGAATTAATACGCTTGCATCGACGTTACAGCTTTATTTTCACTGAGAAAGAGCAGCCCACATTGCACCAGGAGGTACGCTACTTTCTCCGCCTCTGGCTGAAAGAGCATCGTCGCAATCCAGAGGTGGAAGCGGTTGCTCTGCGTCTCAATGCAGCCCACGAGCAGGTGTTGCAAAGACTAGAGGAGCAATGGAACTATACCTCTTTAAGAGCAAGATTGGAGGACCAGGAATGGGTAGAAACATATTTAGATCTAACTGAGCAGCGTTTCTGGTTGGATCCAACGTATGCAGTCGCGTACTACAATCGAGGGGTGACCTATGATAACCTCAAAGAGCATGAAAGAGCGATGGTAGATTATACTGAGGCGATCAGATTAGATCCAACGTATGCATTTGCTTATTATAATCGGGGCCTGGCCTATACTACATTGGAAGACTATGAAGCAGCTCTAAAGGATTATACACGCTCGCTTGAACTTAATCCTCATGATGCATATATCTACAATGATCGTGCTCTGGCCTACATCGCTGTCGTGGAATATGCAAAGGCACTGGCTGATTTTAATCAGGCCATTGAGATCGGGAAGGATGTTGCATTATTCTATAGTAATCGTGCCTGGATTTATGGCAAGCTGGCAGAATATCAGAAAGCTCTTATTGACTATGGACATGCGATTGATCTGCAACCTGACGATGCTAATACATACATTTCGCGGGGATACATTTATCTCCATTTGCAAAATCAAGAAGAGGCGTATAAAGATTTCGTGCTGGCTGCTGAATGTAACCAGGAGGATGTGAATGCAGCCTGGATGGTGATGTATGCGAGCTTTGGCAAGGGGCGTCCAGGTCCAGAGGTAGCGCAGCGTTTAGTAGAAATCGCGCGTATTGATCCACAACGCTACGAAGCTGCTACATGTCGAGGTATCGCGCTCGGTTTGCAAGGAAAGTTGAGGGAAGGGCTGGCCGAGATAGAGCAAGCTATTGTCATGAGCCAGAATGAACCAGGTCAGACGCAAGATGCATATTTTTGGAAGGGCATGCTTTGCGCTTATATTGGGCGAAATCAGGCGGCCATTGAAGCGGTGGAGAAGGCGCTAGAGGAAGGCTTACCCCCCATATTGTTAATACCTCTCCATTGGTTAGAACGTGACCGACCAGAATTTTATGAACGCTATGCAGCGCCTCTCTTAACTCGCTACAACATATAGCTAATAAGAAGAATACGATTATGTATATAAATCTCTCGCTGCGTGAGTGCTAAATAGGTCATGTTTAAGAAAGATTAAGAGAAAAATTTCTTGAATGCGTATGATATAGTGAGGCAACACAGGAGATCACTATCTCTTTTGTCGTAAGTATATTGTATCGATAAGTGTAAAAGGAATAAGACAAAGATGGATATGAAGCTTGAGCTTGTGCCGGTCCCGGTCACTGATGTCGACCGCGCCAAATTATTTTATGTTGAGAAGGTTGGATTTCACGCTGATCACGATGTACAGCCCGGTAATGGTATGCGAATTGTGCAACTCACGCCACCTGGATCGCCCTGCTCGATTGTTATTGGAAATGGTATGGGTCTTTCCGAACCTGGATCGCTCAAGGCACTCCATCTGGTGGTTGCCGACATCAACAAGGCTCGTGAAGCGCTTGCGGACCGGGGCGTTGTGGTGAGTGAGGTTAACGATATGGGAGGCGTTAAGTATGTGTACTTCGGCGATCCCGATGGCAATACATGGGCCTTACAGGAAATACCGGCTCATTGAAACGCTATATTCTCACTGGCACACCGGGTTCAGGTAAAACCTCAATCATTCACGAACTGAATAGCAAAGGCTATTCAGTTGTGGAGGAAGCAGCCACTGATGTTATTGTACTTGAGCAAGCGAATGGCGAACTTGAACCCTGGATACAGCTCGACTTTATTGATAAAATCATACATCTGCAAAAACAGAGGCAGATTAAAGTATCAACATTTCCTGATACACTGCAATTTTATGATCGAGCGCCAATTTGTACTTATGCCTTAAGTATGTACCTTGGATATCCTCTATCTACCAGCCTTTTAGAGGAAATAAAAAGAATTGAGCGTGAGAACATTTACCAGAGGCAGGTGTTTTTTATTGAAAACCTTGGTTTCTGTCACCCGACACAAACTGCTGGCTGCTATTCCTTCGATATCACGGCGCAATGCTGAATATGTACGCCAGCGCATTTATATTGATGCAACAAGCTGGCATGCCGCCGAGCATGATGATCTCTCCTCACTCTCCCGGTTGCAGGAAGCACTCTGGCGCGAACGTAAACTGCTTATTACGTACCAGCGGAGCGATACCGTTGCCGTGGAGCGCCTGGTTGACCCACTCGGCCTGGTTGCCAAGGGCAGCACATGGTACCTCGTCGCGGCGATCAATCAGGAGATACGTACTTATCGCGTTTCACGTATCATGTGTACCTCACTGCAGGAGCAGGAGAGTGAGCGTCCAACAGATTTTGACCTGGCAGCGTACTGGACGCAATCATCGGCCCGCTTTGTGGCGGCTATGCCACGGTATCCTGTGATGGTTCGTGTTGTGCCGGATGTGCTCGAACGCATCGCTCATGCTGGCCGCTATACACGCATTGAGCATATGCACGCGCCCGATGCCGAGGGATGGATCGAACTTTCCCTCTGCTTTGAGATGGAAGAAGCTGCCTGTGGCTATCTTTTGAGCTTTGGCGTACAGGTGGAGATTCTGGAGCCACTGGCGTTGCGTGCGAAAGTTGTTACACTTGCGCAGAATATGGCCGCTTTTTATGCTAATACCCTTCCTAATTTAAAAAAGTAAATGTATAATTGAACAGGGGCCAAATTTTTCTACTTTCCTTCTTAAATGTACTTCAAAGAAGTCGCATGTCTTTTTTGAAAGGAGCCAATCTATGCACTTTTTTGTGCACTCCAAAACACATTATTTCCTGAGAGCCACGCTTATTATTGCTGCCATCTGTATGCTTGTTCTAGGCAGCCTATTCCTCCGTGCCTCATCTGTACACGCAGCAAGCACGAAGATAAATCAGCAAATCCAAACTTATAAAACTGTAACAAAAGGGACTATTACTCCTGCGGGTATTGCTGATCTCAAGCATCCCGCGCCGGCTGCTACCAGGGCGGCGACCGCCCCCAGGCGTGTTGAGAAGAGCGTTCGCCACATTCCTGGGCAGATCAATGCAGCCGCTGTGCGTCAGCAAGTGAGCGCTCCAGATTTCTCAAGTCATGTGGGTCATTTGCTGGCAAACTTCAATGGTGTGAGCAGCCTTGATAGTGAGGTCACCAATTTCAATGCTGAATTTGAGCCGCCCGACCAGGGACTCTGCGTTGGCAATGGTTTCGTCGTTGAGCCGGTGAACTCGGCTGTCACCATCTATCGCACCAACGGCTCAGTCGTATTGGGACCGCTCAATGTCAACGCTCTCTTTAATGAGGGATTCACACAGTTTACCAGCGATCCCCGTTGTTACTTTGATAAGTCAACTCATACCTGGATCGCTATTATTCTCTTTATTAATAGCACCAATACGGAATCGCGGACAGATATTGCGATCAATCGGAACGGTGATCCAACAACGCCCTGGACCGTCTATCACCTGGATGCAACCGACGATGGCACGAACGGAACTCCTGTGCATCCCAGTTGCCCCTGCCTGGGCGATCAGCCGCTGCTCGGTCTTGATGGTGATAATGTCTACATCAGCACAAATGAATTTGCCCTGATTGGCAATGGTTTCAATGGAGCACAGATCTACGCACTCTCGAAGTCGCAACTTTTCAAATTGCACACCACCAATTTTGTGCAGTTTGCTGACCTCACCATCGGCGGTGCAATTGCAACTTCGGTCCAACCGGCCATTGCGTATGATCATGCCGATGCGGGCTTCTTCCTGAATTCACTGGACCCTCTGGGTACTTCTGATAATCGTATTGGCGTATGGGCACTTACGCATCGCGAGGCCGTCGAAAAAGGCGGTTTCCCGACGTTGACAAGCCTCGTTCTGAACTCGGAAACCTATAGCATTCCCCCTGCTGCAATTCAAAAGGGCAGCACGACGACGATTGATAGTGGTGATGATCGTATGCAGCAGGTGCAGTTCATCAACGGGAGCCTATGGGGAGCATTGGGTACGAGTGTCACCGTTCCTCACGATAGCACCGCCCGTGCTGGCATTGCCTGGTTCCAGGTAACTCCTCATGTACGAGAGCAACTGATCAGTAACGCGGAGATTGAGAAACAGGGATATCTCGCCTCGGCGGGCAATTATCTGCTCTATCCTGCCATTGAGGCCGGTTGGGATAACACTGCCGTGATGGTTTTCACCATTACTGGATCTACGCTTTTCCCCAGTGCAGCCTATGCGGAGATGTCTGAATATGCTCGATCATTTAAGGATATCCGCATCGCAGCCGCTGGTTCAGGCTTCTACAATCAGGGCACACGTTGGGGTGATTACTCGTGGGCGACATTCGATCCCGGTCAGAACCGCTTCTGGTTGGCGACCGAGTATATCCCACCCGTAAGCAGCCAGACAACCGATGGCATTACCAACTGGGGCACACGCGTGTTTGCCGTCGACGGGCGCTCATAAGCTTTTAATACCGTATAGAAACGATTTATCGCGTCTACACTATATTGACCGATGGCCTCCGATCGATACAGTGTAGACGCGATTAAGCGCACTACCGTTTTTGTATATCTCGTGTGTCAACGCCTGGTTCCCGCTTCATCGCCCAGAAAGGAACCTGGCTCCGTGGTTCAATGCCCGCTTGTGCCACGCGAAACCCGCTGGACTCGTAGAACGGGACATTCTTCGCGGTAAATGTTTCGAGATAGCATGGTAGCCCCTCCACATCTGCTTTTTGAAGAACTGGGATGAGTAAGGCTTTTCCAATTCTCCGCCCCTGGTACTGTGGAGCGACCCCCAGCAATTCGAGATACCAATGTGGGCTTGCCATGACCTCGTGATGAACCCGCCGAAAGTAACTGAAGGTACCCACAAAGCGTTCATAAGCTGCTGGACCAAAAATCTGTTGCATCTCCTCCTGATCGCTTTGTGCCGTCTGCTCGCCTGCGTGAGGATGCACCCATACTGCTACACCCTCTGGCCGACCAGGTGTTGTATATATAGAATGTGTAGAAGCGTCAGCATGTACAGCCTGCGTGAAAAACCAGTGAAATATGCTTTTTCGCATTACAGGATCAGGCTCAGTGTAAACGTCAAGCGGATCATCGAGGAATGCCTGCTCAAGTATCTCTATTGCTAATGGTATTTGTGCTTTTGTAATCAGTGCAATGTGAGGAAGTTGCTTTGTCATTAGCTCCTCCATCTTTCTATGCTTCTTGCTCGTCTGTCCGTTCGCTAACACCGGCCTCTGCAAATGTCAACATCTCGCGGTGCGTACATAACGCACCCTCAATAATGCTCATTGCCAGCGTTGCCCCGGTCCCTTCACCCAGGCGCAATTCTAGATTCAGGAGAGGAAGCAGATCTAGATGCTTGAGAATATGTCCGTGGCCTTGCTCTACCGATGTATGGCCGGCGATAAGATAGCTTGCCAGATGTGTACTTAATTCTGTGGCAATTAAAGCTGCCGCACCCGCAATAAAGCCATCGATAACTACCGGGA
>JACDAE010000376.1 GCA_013695595.1 Ktedonobacteraceae bacterium
GCGTATGCCTCAGCGGTATCCGCACTGATATCATCAGGGGCAACATCTTTATACTTGAGAAGATATGCCTTGACCATCTCAGCATTCTCAACCGTCTTGAGCTGCGGATACCAACCATTGGGAAATAAGACACCCTCGGCAGAGGCTGCACCGCCAACAGCGTCAAGAAATGCATCTCCTTGATCAGGACCAGCGGTCGCAATAAGCACCCTGGGATTATAATGCAGTAACTTGAAATGCTTCATAAAAGGGGTGAAATCAGTCGATGACTGCGTTCCACATACGACGATCTGCGCCTTCGAGATCACAACAGAGTCCGCGAGCAAACTATAATCAGTGGTATCTGCCGCATACACCTGATTGGAAAGGGTTTTTACGCCACCTTGCTCCAACATTATGCGCACCTGATTGACCTGAGGTTGGGTAAAAGGATTGTCCTGCGTGATATATGCAGCAGTCGTGGGGCGCTTCGCAACAGGTAGCGACAGAATATAACGCGCGAAGCTGACCAGATTGTTGGCGACCGATAACGAAACATCGAACACATTGTGTAAGCCTCTATTAAAGATAGAAGGGCCTCCACCAGCACCCTCGATCATCGCATATCCATATTGACTGGCAACGAGAGATGCAGGTTTGGTGAGCATAGTAGAAAATGGGCCAAAGATCAGATCGACTTTATCCACGGTTATCAACTTCTGATAGCTTACCTGAATCTTGTCTGGACTACTGGCGTCATCAGAGATAACGAGCGTAACCTGTCGTCCAAGCAAACCACCATGGGCATTTACAGAATCAGCCCAGAGCCTATATCCTCGCTCAAGCGCTTTGCCATCGTCAGAGAAGCTTCCTGAGAGCGATAGCGCTATACCAATTTTGATTGGCGCTGCAGGCGATCCTCCAGATCCTCCACAACCAACACAAAAGATAGCTAGCAGACTACAAACAACGACAACCGAGAGGCTTTTATACAACCTCGTTATGCATTGCTCAATCATGATTCTATTCCCTTCCTCTCGAACATCCCTGCTCCCGTCTCGTGGAATTGGCGTAGGGGCGTGTGCGACCACCACCTAATAGCGTTTTCGATAACAAGAATGGATGGCGCATAGTAGGGGTAAGCCCAAGGCCCCGTCACCCTACCACCGCTCCCCTCACCCCTACTGTCAATCTCATTCTTGTTATTGAATAAGAGAAATTCTTTGTGATATCCCTTTTCAGTATAGGTATGCTCACAAAAAATAGACAAAGACGGATTCAAGAAAAAAAGAATGATGTCGATAATCAGGGAAGAAAGTATGGCTTGTGATCAAGAAGGAAAAATCACCCGATAGACCGAAGAGCATAATGACTGCCCTTACATCCAGAGTCAGTCATGTAGGCGCGAAAGAGAGACTGACGAGTATGAGATTTTCTCGTAATAAATCATTCTTATCCAACCAGATTGCATCTCCGGCTGCATTTTCTAAGAAGCGCACCATACCAACACCTGGAAATGTGCTGGCGACAAGAAGGACATTCCACCATTCCAATCCGCTCTTGAATATTTCTATTGGGCGTCGCTTAGCTCTGGGGTTTCTCATTCCAGCTCTCATTGCGATTCTGACGTTAAATAGTGTAAGCATGCAAAGCCAGCAACGACTTTCGCAGGAAGCAACTTTTTATCAGCATCTGCTCGCTACATACACATCTCTTACCACAGCATCTGACGACCTTGAGAATATGCACACTCATCTTTTGCAGACGGTTGCCTATGCAGCTCAACCGCACGCATTGTCGATCGTATTGGGCGACTATCAGAAGAATATACGTGCATCTGCGTCACACTATAATGCGGCGCTTTCCACCTATCTTCAACAGGATTTGATTGAGCTTGATCCCAGTCTAGTGTCACTTTTTACTGAAGCGGGTCATGCAGATCAGATCGAAGAGCAGCAGATCTACTCAAAAGGCGTTCAAATGGCATGGAAAGCATATATAATGAAACAGGAGCATGTGCTAATCCTGATTACTAAAAATGGTAATACCGATATAAAGATATTTGCAGTCGCGCAGGCAAACGAGGCTTTTACAGATGTAGAGAGAGAGCTGCGTACCCTGATCACATTCAGTGGAAGCCTCGCGCCCTCACTTAGCGATGCGTCCAGTGTTGAGGTACGAAAGCTCGTCATCATCACCATTCTCGCTGCGCTGGGAATCCTGTTCGGGATTGGCATTGTGGGGTGGCTCATTTCCAGTACCCTGGTGCAACGCTTATGGCAATTACGTTCTGTTGTGCAAGCAATTGCCAACGGGCAGGTCGATGCTCGTCTAAAGGTAGAAGGGCGCGACGAAATCGCCGATGTCTCCAATGCCACGAATAGCATGGTTGATACCCTGGTGGGGCTGCTTGAAGAAACCAGACGCCAGCACGACGAACTGGCAAAAGGAGAGGAGCTAAAACAATTGCATGAGGCTCTTCAACATGAGCATGAGGCTCTCAATGAAGCGAATGGGCGTCTGGCAACACTGGCAACCATAGATCCACTCACTGGCCTTCCCAATCATCGCACGGTGATCACCCGCGTCGAAGAAGAACTATCATTCTGTCAACGTGCTCAGAAATCCTGTGCGTTCCTATTCCTTGATATTGATCATTTTAAGCGCATCAACGACACCTGGGGACATCGTGCCGGAGACGAAATCCTACGTGAGGTTGGCAGGCGACTGGTGGATACGTTGCGTCAGGAAGATTTCGTTGGTCGCTATGGGGGAGAAGAATTCGCAATCGTTTTAGCGAACACAGCGCTGGAAGAGGCTCAGCAGACCGCTGAACGTTTATGTGGAGTCCTGGCAAAAGAGCCCTGCCTCTGGGAAGCTGGCGATGCACAGGCCACAGTCTCTATTCAAATCACGGGTAGTTTTGGCGTCGCAGTCTATCAGCTCCATGGCACCACGCGCGAAACATTAATTGAAGCCGCGGATAGTGCTATGTATCAAGCCAAACACTCCGGGCGCAATTGCGTCTGTGTAGCAGGCCATGAATTAACGGAGATAGGAGATCAGCAAGAAACAAATCCAGTTCGCCAGACACAGGAGATACAGGTGATCCAGGCTCTGCTCGCAGTTGCCAATGCACATGATCTGGAGACAAGTGCTCATGCCGTCCGTATGATGCAGATGGTGGAGGGCACAGCTCATCAGCTAGGCTGTTCAGAAGAAGAGATCTATGTAATTCGCGTCGCCGCACTACTGCATGATATCGGAAAAATCGGCGTTCCCGATCATATCCTGCACAAACCTGGCCCATTAACCGATGAGGAATGGGCTGTGATGCGCAATCATCCGAAGATTGGACGCCAGATTCTGGCGCAGGTGGGAGAAAAATTCGAGATAGTATCTCACATCGTCGTCGCACACCATGAACGCTGGGATGGGCAAGGCTACCCTTACGGGCTCTCTGAAGAGATGATTCCGCTGGGTGCACGCATCCTGACCGTTGCTGATTCTTACGACGCTATGACTTCCAATCGACCCTATCGCGCGGCATTACCTATCTCAGAAGCTCTGATCGAGCTACGCCGCTGTTCCGGCTATCAATTCGATCCTCGTGTTGTAGAAGCATTCATCCAGGTTCTGGAGAAACAAGAGAACAAGACAAAACTTCTGTCCCTCCAGTCTATATAACACTCAGGCAGAAACAGCAGAATATATTTTCAAGAATTAAAAATATATTCTGGCAAAAGATTAAAAACAGGACATCATCTTTATAATGGGGTTCATAGAGATGATGCCCTGCTTTTGAGGAATGAGAGAGAAAGGAAGCCCTCAGTCCCTATCACAAGAGAGGGGTATTATACCGGTTGCGCTGAACTTTGTGGTTGCGGTACACCATCCACTGATCTCTGTTGAGCAACACCTTGCAATGATACACGCGGCCAGCAGGCAAGAGCCATGACAACAAGCAAGAGTCCAGAATTGAAATCGGTCGCCATGCCAGTGAAGATCATGCCAAAACCTTGCGCCAGCCACCAGATCAGAATGCTCACAACGATCGACGCGATGAGCACGGGGCGCATCTGTTTTTCCTTGACAAAAACCAGGACAAACCCTAACGCAAGGCACACAACGATGAGCGCACTATTCAGCGGTACCTCGCTATGGGCGGTCACATCTGAGACACGCTGCAAAAGTGGATCAATGAGAAACCCATTGAGTCCTCCCTGACCAACCATGCCACCAATCGCCTGTGAGATCTGTCCATCTTGCCACCAGTAGGGTTGAACCTGGAGCAAGGCGGCAAAAAACCAGAAACCCGCAAAGATATAACGAAAGCTTGAGCGGGGTAATAAGCCCTGTTCGGGATCTTCTTTGCGTGGATAGACGAGTAGCCCAAGCAGGGGATACAAGAGAACCGCACCGGGTGCTCCAGTCAAAATACCTGCCTGGCCAGTGAGCAACATACTCATTCCCTCGCCCCCGTACCAGACAACCAGTGCCCACACGACAGAAGCAATGATCGTACCTCGTACCCACAGACCAGAGATCAACAGAACACCAAGGGCAATCTGAACAATGGCAATCGTCAGATTCACAAGGACAAGATTATGCGTCGTTACAGAGATAATCCACTGCAGGCTGGCCGCGATGGGAGCCGGCTGGCTATCCATTGTTGGAACCATGACTCCATTCACCATGTTCATGGTAAACATCTGCGGCTGCAATTGCAATAACCCATCAATCAGCCAGAGTATACCAAGCAGTTGTCGTAAGCGTTTTTGCGTAAGTAGCATGAAGGTTTCCTTATCCTTTCACGAGAAAACACGATTGTTTCCTTTAGGAGCAAGTATAAAAGAGATCAAAGACCATGTCTATTAGGATACATCTCTATTTTTTCGGCCTTTCTCCTTAGGGTGAAAAATAACAACGTTGGTAAGTGCGCGCACGCAAGCTCACGCCTCTACTACTCTGTCAAAGTTCAATCAATCGAGGAGAACCTCATCAGCGTAGCGACCCAATGATGTTTGACAAAGTACTACGCCAATCCCCAACACTTCCTCGGAAGAGCAGTTCATGCCCAAACAGGGCTATTTAATTCTCGCTTTCCTCGCGCCTACGGCGCTCGCTTGGTTGATATCGTGCGTGTTTT
>JACDAE010000380.1 GCA_013695595.1 Ktedonobacteraceae bacterium
GTCGTAGTGAGATTAGCCCAGCTTTCCGTGGGATAGAAGTGCGCTGAGGTGAAATCGATGTAGGGCGATTGGTGAATATACACAAAAGGATTGCCCGAATTGCCACCGTATCCGTAGATAGTCCCCTGGCCCTCCATGCCGGTTCCTAGCATATGATTAGGGTCGATACCTTTTACATATGCTCCCATCGTATCGACCCAGGCGCGTAGAGTGGTGCCTGTGGTGCTTTCGTCGGGGGTTGCGTTCTCGTAGCGCGGCTCATTCATCAGTTCCCAGGCAAAGATCGAGGGTTCGTTCTTGTAGGCCACACCCGTATAATGGTTCACATGATTGAGGGCATGGCTCACATAATTTTGATATTGTGTGAAGCAGCCGGGGCATTGTTGTTGATTGAAGAAGCGCCAGCGGTTGGTTTGGCCAGTGGGTAGCCCTTCCCATTGCAGGCGTGTATCGATGCCGCCATAGGCTTCCCAGTAGTTCTCAAAAACGGGAATGAGCATGATCCCATGTGCCTTGGCCGATTGAATGATGTAGTCAAACTCATCAAATTCGGCCTCATTGTAGACCCCCTTCGCCGTTTCAAAGCCATGCCAGGTCTCATGACTAAACATCCATGTACGCATAACCTTGACCTGATCGCTCTGTGCATTGGCAAAGACGGCATCAATGGACGCCTTATCCATAAATTTGGTCTCGATGTCGCTGGGGGTACTATTATTGCTGCCATCGCCAAAGGTATAGAGATCATAGCTATTGGCACCGGCATAGTAAAATAGTTTGCCATCCAGGCAGAAGTGGATGCCGCAGCGTGTCACAAAGCCGCTGGCGGCCCTGGCGGTATTTTTGGAAGGAAGCAGTGCAAAAATGCCTCCTACGAGCAGGAGCAGCAACGCGGCGCAACCAGCTATACTGTATAGAAGACTGTGTCGTCGTTCATGCAATCGTAGCATAGCGAATCCTTTCTGAGCATTTCGTAGCCTGACATGCCTCCACAGGCAAGGGATGAAAAGAAGATCCATTGTGGTCAAATCAGGAGCCTTTCTTAAGTATAGACCCTTTTGGGGAATGTGTACGCAATAGATCAATTAGTGGAAAAATGTGAAGAGTATTGCTTCGACATCCGGATGCATGAGTATTTGAATTAGAGCACCATACATCGTCCAGAAAACTACCTGGAGAACTGTCTCAAAACAGCCATCTCAACCCTCTATCTGTATGTGATCACAAATGGTGGTCGGTGTGATAATGTCTCTATCCAGAGAATCACTACAGTTGCACTTCTTTAAACTCAACAACAGTCCTCTAAAACCTCCGGCAGGGGCCAGTGTTCTCGGTTGAGATTGAAACGATCCGTTCGCAAATGAAAGAGAGAGACGTGGGAACCATACCGTATGAACGCACCTTGGCATCAAGATGAGATCCAGAGGTTATGGAAACAAATACAGGAGCGCTGGAACATAAACGGGGACGGCTGGTATCCAATAACCAGTTTAGATATGCCGCCAACGGTATTGGCCTTGCCTCCAGGGCGCCTAACAATGTATTGAAGAGGATTTTCTGCGCCAATGCATGGAAAATCTTTCACCTTTTCGACAGAGGTTCAAGATGCGATCATTTCTTCAATACATTGTTAGATGCCCTGAAGGTGGTCCCTACGTTTTAACGAGGTAGCCCGTATTGCGTGGCGGTACTGGCTACGATAATCGCTGTAATGAGAATGCCGTTGATAAACGCACCCGCGTAGATTCTCCCAGTTTTATGATAAAAGTAGGTCGAAAGTGACGCGACGATGATATACACTGGCACAAACTGAAAGGCGACAATCGCTAGTAGCGGCTGATCAGAAGTCGTGAGTGTATGGCCTGCAAGCAGGGGAATATACTCGACGAGCAAGAACAAGACGAAACCAATCACCATAACCACTATATTCTTCACGATCTCCCAGCCCAGTGAGAGACTCGGCACGCGCAGTTGTCCGTGCAGGGTTACGCCCAATGCCAGGAAGTAAAGGATAAATGGTATTACATAGGACAGCACTATGGGGAAATGTGCCGCATCAATGGGCTTGATATTGAAAACCCAGATGCGCACATCGGTGTTGAAGGCCCAGTTCAGCACGTTCAGCGCGGTATACATCACTGCGATCACCGCAATGGCGTAGAGTAATGCTTTGCCAATTTTCCTCCACTCCCACTGGTTATTCTCGCCCGTAATCCCATAGTGATTGAGCCGCGCTCCCTGACGCCGATTGAGCGCAAAGTGCCAGATCAGGAAGAGCACCAGGCCAATCAGCCCACCACCAAGGGCCCAGGCCATAATGCCGTTTGTAATCTGCTGCGGGAAGAGTGCGCTCGTCGTCCAACTCTCACCATAGAGCTGGAAGGGGAAGAAGGTGAAGACTGCGATTACGATCAGCAGCAAAACGCCGACAACCCAACCAATCCCTCGCGTCGTCTTTGCCTCAGGCACGCTCCCGGCCAGTTCCGCGAAAAAGCGCAGGCGCAAGAGCAGCGAGCCGACAGGGAAGATCAACAGAACAAGACCGATCAGTGCCACCAGAGTTCCAATCTCATCCCAGATCCAGATCTGGTCCGAGGTGGCTAACGGACTCACACCGACTAGCGTCTGCTGCATCCAGGAAACAGCATCGCCCACACCCTCATTTGTAAAGGTAATACCAGGGTGGGTTGTTGGCACAATGTTGAGTTCGCGGGCCGTCCCATCGGCAACCGAGCCATAGAGATGATTGACCTGGATCGTGCTGGTGACACCAAACAATGATTGCATACGCGCGGAGTTGGGGAACTGGCTGCCGGTTGGTTCAACCCACATCAATTGGGAGAACTCTGAATCCTGTGCCTCCACTACTGCCGCGTTCTTGGGGAATTGCGCTGTACCCGGTATCGGCTCCAGACCAGGGGTGCTGGTCGAAGAACTGACCAGTACCAGCGAGCGATACGCGTCTGGGTGAGCAGCAGCGGCAATGACCGAGGCCCAACCACCCATCGAGTGACCGATGAGTCCGATGTTGCCCTTACGTACGATGGACAGCGAATTTAAATACGCCAATGCATCGGGGCCGCCAAACCCATTGGCGAAGGCGGGAGCATCCGAAGAACCATGACCCGTCTGGTCTACCGCCAGGACAACGCAGCCACGCCGCGCCATCTCGATCGAGAAACCATCCATGGTGTCATGCGAATTGATGTAGCCGTGGATCGCGACCACACCGCAGCCCGGCGCTTTCGTCGTCGCTGTATTCGGAATATACAACAGTCCGCTCATCATTACGCCGTTCGTACCAGCGAAATTGACCTGGCGAACCGCGATCTGGCCGCCCGCCGTCTGGGCGATATTGGCGATAATACCGCCGCCAAGAATCAAAACAATGGCAAGCAAAAGCACGATATACGTCCTTCTCGATCGCGCTGATGCCTCCTGCGTGTCTGTTTGAGCGACAATAGCTTCGCTCTCTACCCGTGCTTCTTTGCTGGTTGACATGGACTACTTCCTTTTGAAAACTGATGTCTAGAGTAAGACAAGAACTGTTTCCCGCACGCAAACCTCGTTGTCTGGTCGGGAAAAAAAGATAATAAATAAGCACAGCCATAAAAACTGTGAGAAAAATTGCACAGCCACGCGTTTTCATGAGAACGATTAGCGCATTCACCTGTCTCTACCCATTTTTGAAATGGGTAACGGCGAACTCAAATCACCCATCTCTTCCTGATCTGCAAAACACACAAAGCCCTAAGCACCTCCCGGTGGAGGTTTGCTTAGGACTTTTCAAGTCGTTGTCCTGGTTATATTCGATTGCTTTCCTGGTAAATAGAGTGTATCGTCAGGATGTGTTAATCATACCTAGTTAGCTAACCTGCTGTCAAGTGGTCGCAACCTCTAAGTAAAATATTACTGAACATGGTACACTTCCCTAAAACGAAAATGTTACCAGGGGAAGTGTAAAGATGCGGTGAAAGAAGGCAATGCGGATCGATTCTAACCGCTTTTCCTGCTACACTCTCTTATGGAGAGGCTTTTTTCCGGCAAAAATATATCTATAAAAGACGTTAAGAGACGTTTCTTAAAGAAAGGTACCTGTTATCATGACCATACCACAATCAACTTTTTCGGTGCTCTTGCAGGGATGGAAAGACTATCAGACTCTGCTGATCAAGGCCATCGCACCACTCACGGCGGATCAACTCGCACTCAAATCGGCCCCGCATCTGCGTTCGATTGGCGAGCTTGTTTTGCATATCATCGATGCTCGTGCTGGCTGGTGCTCCTATGATTTGCATGAGGGAGGCGAAGAGATGGCCTCATTCATGGATTGGGGTCGTCCAGGCATGCCGACACGCAGCGCCGCCGAAATGGTTAACGCCCTGGAAACAACCTGGCAACTGATGCAGGACATAATTGCACGCTGGACACCGGAAGAATGGGAACACGTCCTGGGTGGCACGCCGGAAGAGCCGGATACATTCACACGCTCATGGGT
Organism: Ktedonobacteraceae bacterium; assembly: GCA_013695595.1. GTDB lineage: Bacteria > Chloroflexota > Ktedonobacteria > Ktedonobacterales > Ktedonobacteraceae > JACDAE01. The sequence goes on from JACDAE010000380.1 coordinate 4,499, forward strand.
GATCTGGCACCTCATTGAGCACGACACGCATCATGGCGGTGAGGTTTCGCTCACACTTGGCATGCATGGATTGGAAGCTCCCGCTCTTTAATAGGGGACATGGACGAAAATGATAGTTACTTGCACATTGCTCTGTTTTAATAGAGAGAAGTGAGAAATATGTATGACCACGCAGCCTTCGAAGGCCACCCTGCTCGACCTCTTGCAGCAGGCTTATCTCGATGAAAATGCTTTTTTGCAGGAGCTGGACGAGACCGAGCGGACGGCCATCGGGACGCCGGAATACTGGTCCGCCAAAGATCACATTGCACATATGACCTTCTGGCGGCAACAGGTCGTCCTCAGCCTGGCTGCCGTTGTGCAGCATCAGGAGCAACCTCTGAATGCCAAAAGCGTTGAAGAAAATAACGCTGCGACTTTTGAGGAACAGCATTTGCGCCCCTGGTCGGATATTCTCTCTGAATATCAGCAGACGTATGCTGACCTCACGAAGCTGACTGCACAACTCAGCCAGGAAGATCTGACGGACTCTCAGTGCTTCGATTGGCTTCCTGAGGGAAATGCGCTGTATACCAGACTGATAGGCCATTGCTACGAGCACCCTCAGGAGCACCTGGCGCAGTACTACCTGGACCGCCACGATCTCTCGCGAGCGACCCAGATCCGCGAAACCTGCGCCAATCGAGTTCTTCAAGCAGAGATGCCAGATTTTATGAAAGGGAATATCCTCTATAACCTGGCTTGCTTTTACGCGCTGCAGAACCAATTGGAGAAAGCCGCTACAACTTTGCAAGAAGCATTAACGCTTACTCCGACTCTCAAAGAGTGGTCGCTGAGTGACCCCGATTTGAGTGCATTGCGCACTCGTTAGAGCAGACGCGGTACTTCCCTCGGCGATAAGTAGCTCACGTCAGGTCTTCATGCAGCTTGCAACGGTGTATAAGGAGATCAACGCGCCCCTCGATAGCATCAAAGTCTCGACAAAAGCCATCGAGAGCAATGATCCCGGCGACACTACCTATACTAATCTGGAGAACCAGTTGACCTCGATCACCACGCAGCGCGATGCGTTGGCAACTCAGATAATTGCCATGCTGCAAGGTGCCGAGTTCAATAATCAGTCCATCGATGCAACCCAGGCGCAACAGTTGATTGACCAGGGCAATGCTTTATTGCAGCAGGTAAGCAGTCTGGCTGCAAGCGTATAACAATGTGCTGGTGGCTTCCCTGGGTATTCGTAACTTTTTACAGGGATTCCAC
>JACDAE010000388.1 GCA_013695595.1 Ktedonobacteraceae bacterium
CCAGAGGGGCTTGCCCTCTTCCACAGCCCGCGTGAGCGCGGCCGCCTCGGCCCAATACCCGTTGAGCGTCTCGCCTTTGTATTCAATCGACCAACGCGGCTGATCTTTTTCCGCCCAGAAACAGAAATTCACAGCGTCGAGCACCAGCAGCCAGTTGATTGTGCGCTCAGTTCCATCGTTAAAATGGTAGCGCTCATCCCACACCGAAACGCCCGATGTGCTGGACTCTCCCGCTTGTTGTGCCCACTGGTGGCTCAGGCGACTCAGGCGATCTCTATTGATCCAGGCGTGTTCTCCCTGCTCGACCACCTGCCGCGTGCTGCTCAGTATCCCCAGCGGATCAGCATGCAGCAGAAGGTACTCATCTTCATCGCACCCCTCGTCCCATAGCGACATCTCGGCCATTCTCTGTTTTCTCCTTACCTGCTGCCTCCGATTGTACAAAGTCCCGCCGCATTCGTCAATGCGGCGGGACTTTGCGCCGGTCGATGATCCATCCTTCTAGGTGCTGACCCCCTCTCAAGCTTTTCCATGCGCTTCTCGTCTTCCTCAGAAGCCCACATATCTTATGCCTTCGTCTGCAACGACTTTTCCGTTGTTTACGTGTACATAGACGCTTGCATGCCCAGATGCTATCTAAGCTCTTCACGGTCACCGTTGAAGAATGCCAACTATACTGTCTTTACAGGTGAAATTGCCCTGATAAAGCAACGCGTGTTCTTGTATCCCCTGACCTTCTTCAGGATATTTTGAGCTACCAACAGATATCATGCAAAGGGGCTTGACAAAAGAGAAACTATATGGCATATATTACATGGAGGTACAAAGCTAGCGAGAAGAGATCGGCTAGCCATTGCTGTACACACCAGAGGATACATATCTGAGGAGGATATGTATGAAGGTGATGCGATACAGAAGGATACCTTCCGCTATTTCTTCCCATCCCACTCCCTCCATCGGAATATTCATGATCGCTACGGCAACCAGGTGCGCATCAACTATCAGCGCTACTTCCCGAATGGCGCCAACATTGTGCGTGACGTGGCGATTTCCTCGATTGAATATGATGATCCGGGGTGCCACAATACCACGTTCAATGGGGCCACTGCGCAGTGTCCGACCTGGAACCCCAAAGTGCGCCTGGTCTTCGACTCCAGCACCAAGGTCACCACGCTTTCCAATACGACCGGAGGGTGTCAAAACTGGTCCTCGACGGCCACGTATCGCTGCGATGATCCCGTCGATAATTCTGGTTCAGGTGGGCTGCCCATTTCGGGAGCCATCAACATCTATGTGCTCAACGATATCCATGTGTTGGTGAATGGCAATCCCCTGCTTACCTATCTCTTCTCCTATGAACAGGTGCCACCCTATAACATTACCGATCCGGTCTCTGGGCTCCAGGAAAGCGCGGCTGGCTACCTGGATTTGACGCAGATCCGGGAACAGGGGACCAATAACACGACCCTGAATGCGCCGGTGGTTACCATTAGCTACCAAACCGGCACACAACACTACGAGGACCTCCAACAGCGTCCCAAGCCGACGACGAACTGTGGCTTTGGCTGGGCGCGCCGCGATGGCACGGGCTGTTTCCTCTGGTCGCAGAGTTACAATTCCCGCTATATCCAGACCTACGACAATGGTCGTGGGTGGCATGAAACGATCTCCTGGGGGGAAGCGCGCAGTAATGTGCATGGGGTGGACACGGGCGCCGTCAATGATGTGTTCAACTGCGATGGTCATGAACTCTCCAGCAATCTGTGCGGCGAAGCCGATGACGAGGCCTGGGGCCGTATCGTCGTGGGACAGCGGACTGCCGTGACCAATGGCGTCACTTCGACCTGGACCTATCACTATTATCTGCGCACCAACTGGCCGGCCCCGCCCTGTGCCAACTGTCTGCAAGGGGATACCTGGGCGCACCAGAACGATGGCGACTTTGCTGATTACTACAACGCCACCATTACCGGCTTTGATTCGGCCCAGGTCATCAATCCCGATAACACTATCGACATTGCGGTCTTAGCCTCCTCCGATGGTTGGGGGTT
>JACDAE010000392.1 GCA_013695595.1 Ktedonobacteraceae bacterium
CCCTGGTACCTAATTTCGTCATGAACGTAGGCTTGCGCCTGAGTCTGGTCAGGTGAACTCGTGAGATGAGTTTCCCGATCCCACAAGCCCCTAGCCTTCAGCTATGGGGTTCCTGACAGGAATAGACGTAGAAAGTGAGAAAAATACAAGTTAGTCGAAAGCTGTTTCGTTTCTCTGTTCGCTAGCATGGACAGTAATCGCATCGACAATTGTTTCGAGTTCTGCCACAGGGAATTCCATTAACCTTTGAAAGGCTTCGAGATAACGGAGCGGCTCTTCAACTTCCGCGAGACGCAACAAAAGCTCCTGTAAGGCCGGTTCCGCGCTCCACTCCTGGGCACCTGCCGTCAACCATGTGTTCAGACGATCCCCACCCTCTGATTCCATCTGGGTGACGAGATCGATGCTATAATCAGGTGGATCGCTGACCAGATAGCCAGGGTGCACCTTGAAGAAGCGTGACAACAGGTCGCGACTGGATGCCGTCAGGTGTAAACGCTTGCTACTCTCTAATTGTGAAAGGTATGCCTGACTGATGCTCTCATGCAATTCTTCCTGCATCGCCTTCACGATTTCGATCTGGGTCATAGCCCGGTTCAAACCTCGCAGTTCGCCTTCAATTTCGCGCAGATGTTTGATCTTTTCCGCTAAATTCATCTCTCTATCCTCACATAACTATTTGCTATATTGATTATAGCTGTTTGCTATGCGCTTGTCAAGCATTTTGGACTAATGTTTTTGTGGAGGTCATGGTATTGGGAGGAAACGACATGGGTGTGCATCAAAAAAATGTAATGTCGCAAATCTGGTAGGGACCCGCGTCCCTACCAGATTTCGCGCTTTTCTTGATATCTGGTGCATCTATTTGGGGATGCAATTACGTTTGACTACAATGTGATCGCGCCTGTCGCGCTATCGACGTGAATTGTCACGGGTGTAAGGGGCGTTGGAGCTGGCCCCGCCACGACTGCGGCAGCTTTCGCGGGATCGAATTCTGCCCCATGACAGGGACAGACGATCAACTGCTGACTCGGATCATATTCCACCTGACAACCAGCATGGGTGCAAAGTGCATCATAGGCCACAAATTTCCCGTCATTCAAGTGAACGAGAATGCCCGGATCACCCGAAGAAGGAAGTGTAAATGCGACCGAGCTATTTACCGCGACGGACTTCACTTGAGCGATTGCTGTTGTCGATGAACTACCCTGGGTTGTGGTTGGTGTGGAGGTAGTTGTACCCGTGCCACCAGTACTACTGCCCTGGCCCTGAGTATTTGTAGTCGTATCATCTGGCGTGAAGAAGAGGGCGCGATAGGTCAAGATCATAGCGCCCAGGCCAAATACGAGGCCACCACCGAGCAGTGAGCCTTGCAGAAAACTGCGCCGCATCTCTCGCGCTTTTTGGGTTGCGCTTTGTTGGCGCTGGTGGGCGTTTTGTTGTTTAGCAGTGCGTTGTTGGGTTGTGCGTACCTGGTTTCCATGCATCTGTACTCCCACTGTGGGTAGGGTTGGCGTCTCGCCAGAGGGAGCAGCCTCTGCATGGATTGTTATGCCGAGGATGAAGTCGAGTATACCTGCGATCCCTTTTTGTTGATGTAACGGGGATGGGAGCAGAAAGTTTAGTGCGAGAAATTCATCGACGGTAGGCAAACCAGTGTTGAGGGGGCCATTGATGAGCAGTGTGACCCAGCAGAACACAAAGACGATATCAGCTCCATAGAAATAGGGATAGACGTGCCATGTGACTGAAAAGAAAAAGATTAGACTTAAGAGCAGACCAAAGAATGCTGCCGGGCGAAAGAGCAGACCAATCAATATGCCAAGGCCGATAGCGATCTCTCCATAGGCAACCATGAAGCCAAAGGCCATGGAATGAGGAACCACAACATGCAGCAGGAAACCGCCGATAGGTGAACCATTGGCGAATGCAATCATCTGCCTGCCAATGAAGCCAGGTTTATTCGCGTGGAAAAATTGTGGGTCAGTAAATTTCTGGATACCTGCATAAATGAATGTAATTCCTAGAAAGAGGCGTAACGGAAGGAGTACCCATGACGAGATATGCGTTTTATTGAAACTTTTTTGTGTTTGCATTATGTCCTCTCAAAAGTAGCACGCAAGTGGTTCGACACCTGAATAGGATAGATCGTCAGTAATAGTAATACTCCTACGATGTTAAATCAGCATGAATCCTATCACCACTTTCGTGAACAATGCCTCCAGAGTACATACGAAAATACGTTACATTTCTACTATGTCGGATTTATGGACAAAAAAATGAGGCTTGCTCGCATGTACAAGCCCCCTTTTCTATGTAGGATACGTAGGGCCTGTGACACACTCTACGTATCGCATATGATTAGTGTACTGGTTGGACATCAAGAAATGGACAGAAATGTGTAAAGTTTTGATGTGGATACAGGGTTTTTATTTCCCTGGTAGCATGCGCAATGTACCTTCGGCATTCTCTTCGATGGCCCGCCGTGTAAAGAGCATAGGATGATGTTCGAGCTTCATCCACAAAGGAATGAAGTCGTCAAAGTGCTTGCTGGCAGGGAGTCCTGACTGCCCCGGAGCATGTATTGAGCGTGAGCGGGACAGATCAGCCAGGTCGACGATCTGCCGGAACGATGGGACGGTAATCACCACTTCAGGATTACTCGGCAGTGACGCACCCATATTGACGGTATCGCTATCGCCGCCCACCGCATAGGGACCTCGATTGAAGAAGCGTTCAAGCGCCTTGACAGAGCCAAGTGGATGATTGTAGGTCATCTTGTGAATGGTCCCATACTGCCAGCCCAGGATGTTAGAACCCAGACGGTCACGTAATTCGTCAAGGGCCGCCTTAAAAGCATTTTTTAGAGCGCTATCCCATGACTTTGGTCCATTAACAATAACTGAGTTTTCAAACCAGCTATCATCGTGTTCTTTTAGGAGGCGGATGAGCAAAGGCTTATTGCGGCTGGCGTAGCCATTTGAGGGCGTAAGCATATTGCTGCCGATGCCCATATAGCTACTTTTCAGAGCCTCGTCGTCGCCCAGTACCGTATTGAGGAAGATGTGCTCTAGCTTGCTAAAAAATTTGGTATAGATGGCGGCGGCGATACTGGTAGGTGCCAGCACATAATCCCAGGCTCGCAGGATCTCCAGAGCAGCCTTTTCGAGTTGCGTTTCACCATTCAGTTTGAGTATGTGGGGCAGAATTTCGACGGCAGGCAACGAGTATTGATCGCCCTGAATCTCCGCCATGTCTGCCAGCGTTAACTTCTCTTTACTCGTCAAAAGGTCGCGTATGCGTTGTGCGCGATAGCCGTTGAGCCATTCGTTGGTGATGTAGTGGGGATAGGTATCGTCGATCACACGATTATTAGCGGTTGCGATAAAATGTTGTGGAGGATTATAGGTCTGGGGTAGCTCATCGAATGGAATAGTGCCAGTCCACTCGTAGTCGCCAGTCCAGCCGGGCGAGGGAACAAGCGCCTGACCTTTCTTACGCATGGGGATAGCACCAGCCATAATATACCCGATATTGCCCTGTTGATCGGCATAGACAAAGTTTTGTGGTGGGACATCCCAATCACGGAGTGCGTCGCGGAACTCTTCCCAGTTTGTGGCACGATTAAGCTTTGCCACGGCTGAAATGATGTTCCCTTGTTCCAATCCAGTCCAGCGCAACGCAAGCGGCACTTCTGCCGTTTCAGCCGCCGCCTCGTTTTCTGCAGGTGTTTGTTGAAAAGATGTCAGGATTGGTCCATGGCGGGTGAGGCGTACCTTCTCAATAACAGGCTGCTCCTGCCCTTTTACGCTAATCTCTTCGCGAATGATCTCGGCATCTTCCCATTTTCCCTGATACTCATACTGGTCTGCGTTTTCGGGATTAAATTTCTCGACATAGAGATCTTGCACATCAGAAACTGCATTTGTGACACCCCATGCGATGTGTTGATTATGTCCGATGACAATGCCTGGTGTGCCTGGAAAGCTTACTCCTGTAACATCGAAATCTCCGGCGTTGAGGTGACATTCGTACCAGATTGAGGGAACGGCCTGTCCAAGGTGAGGATCATTGCAGAGGATCGGAGCGCCTGTCTCGGTCATTGTGCCATCGACAACCCAGTTATTGCTACCACCGAACATGCTAAAGCCGCTTAATTCCTGGATCTGCTCGTATTGTTCGCGTAGCCCCAGGTTAATGCCTTGATACTCGACGCCGGGTGGAATAATCAGAGGATGGCTGGCATCGTAGCCTGCTTCTAGTTTGCTGGCCCGTTCAACGCCTAGTTTGGCAACGAGGCGTGCGCGGGTAATCTCAGTTTCCCAGTTGCCACCCAGGCTCCAGCCCATCATCTTGCCCCACTGAATGGTATCGGCAGGTTTCCATGGTTCAGGCTGGAAATGCAGCAAGGTGAACTCGACGGGAAGTTTGCCTTCATTGTAGGCAATAAAGATATTCACCCCTCGTGAGTAGGCATCAAGTATGCGGAGAGTAGCTGCCGGGAGGCGTGTTACCTCCTCTGCCGCCGAACGGTGCATTCCCAGGCGGCGACAGAAGCGGTCGGTCTCCAGCAGTGCCTCACCAACCACTTCGGAGAGGCGACCTGAACACAGGCGGCGATTCAATTCCATCTGCCATAGACGATCTTGTGCGTGGACATACCCCTGTGCGAAGAACAGATCATCTTCGGTCTGAGCATAGATGTGCGGCACTCCATAGGTGTCTGTAATAATTTCAACTGCTTCATGGAGTCCTTGTATATGCAACGTTCCGCTCTTTTGAGGCACGGGCCGGCGTGCTAAAAGGTTATAGGTGCCAGCAGTCAATCCAGCGAGGTTTGCGGCAGTGACCAGTGTTTTTTTCCACCGTGTGGTCATGAGAACTCCTCCTGATATGCATAAAGGTAGCGCGATAATTCTGTTGCTATGCCCCAACGATTGGCATAGGGGTTATATCACGGCGTCCGGAGTGTACATAATGTGTTCATATACACGGTGGGCGCTATGATTAGCCCCTACATTCTATCCCAATTCTGTCCCTTTTGGTGTATCGCGTACCTCGAAGCCCAGTGCTTTGAGTTGATCGCGTAGCTGATCCGATTCTTTCCACCGTTTGGCGGCACGAGCTTCGTCCCGTTGGCGCACCAGTGCGAGAGCTTCCTCGCTTACAGCTTTTGCCGCCTTCGGTTCGACATGCGCAAGACGGAGTCCGAAGACGCGATCAAAATCGAGCAGAAGATGATAGCGTTCGGCTGGTTCAATCTTGTGATTGCGTGCAAGTTCACGCGCAAGGCTGAGTGCGACGGGCAGGTCTAGATCATCATTGATGGCTGTATGGAAAGCCTCCTGTACCTTACGACCAGCCTCTGACAGAGATGTCCCATGTATGGCGTCTGGTTGTGCCTTTGCCACCGCCGCAAGCTCCGCAATATCTGCGCGAAAGTTGTTCAACGCATTTTGAGCGCCTGCAATCGACTCATCGGTGAAGTTGAGCTTCGAGCGATAGTGTGCGGTGAGCAGCAGGTAGCGCAAGGCCAGTGGATCAATGCCCCGTGCCTTCAGATCACGCAGCAGAAGAACATTGCCAACAGAACGCGACATCTTACTATTCCCAAAATCCAGGAACTCGCCATGCATCCAGTATTGTACGGGCTGTTTGCCACTGACGCCCTGACTCTGTGCGATTTCGTCTTCGTGGTGAGGGAAGATGAGATCGACGGCTCCTGTATGGATATCGAACTGCTCGCCCAGGTATTTTGTTGCCATCGCGGAGCATTCGATGTGCCAGCCAGGGAAACCACTGCCCCAGGGGCTATCCCAGTTCATTTGCCGATCAGCCGCACCATGCTTCCAGAGCGCGAAATCCTCCGGAGCATCTTTATCTTCAGCCGCCTCAAGCGAGACTCGTCCACCGGCTCCTGTGCGCAACTGCTCTATAGTATTGCCCGAAAGAGCGCCATAACTGGGAAAGTTGCTCACATCATAATAGACATTGCCATCCTTTACATAGGCGAGACCCTGCGCAACCAGGTGCCCGGTCATGGTCAGCATTTCAGGAATGTGATCAGTGGCTTTCGGATTAAGGTGTGGAGGCAGAATATTCAATTCTTCCAAGTCGTGCATATATTGTTCGGTATAATAGTTGGCGATTTCGTATGCAGATCGACCAGTGGTGCGAGCCTCGTGTTCCAGTTTGTCCTCGCCAGCTCGTTCGGCATCATCATCTTGATGCAGGTGGCCAACATCAGTAATGTTGCGCACGAGAAAAACATCGTAGCCATTGTATTCAAGCATACGACGCAACCAGTCTGTCATCGTAAAGGTGCGCAGATTGCCGATGTGTATATCTTTATAGACGGTAGGTCCGCAGTTATAGATGCCAACGTGTGGAGGGTTGAGTGGTTGAAACAGTTCTTTTTGGCGCGTCAAGGTATTGTACAGACGCACAGGTTGTGGCGAAATGCTAAACATAAGCGTATCTCCTCTAAAGGTATAGGCTGAGTGTAACAGGTTTGTACACGAATGTATAGCTCGAAGGGGACGTGCGTGGGAGGGGTGGGTTGCCTGGAGGGCACGTCGTTACGTTCACAGAGGAGAGCTACCGCGAGTTTGCTCTGTGAACGTAGCGACAGGTGCAAGAGTGCTTTCTTGTTAGTTTCTGATGGGTTTTCATATTTTTTTACCCTCATGTAACAATACTATATCTTCCAAAACAGTATATCATAGTGTGTCAAGAGCAAGGCACATGTGGAGATGAAGTTCGTTGTATATAGCGTTCGATAAAGAAGTATGTCTGTGCAGAGCTTTCCGGGCTCGCTAGAAATCTACGCGAGCCCTTTTCGATTCCTCTACCTATCATTGCTGGAAGAAAATGTTGCCTATTTGGCGTGCGCCTCTATACTCAAAGAGAAAGGCATTGTAGCCTTGCACGCACAGTATCAATTACACATACTGTTTCTCTATCAGGGGCTAGAAACTCTTTAGCCATTTTAGCCATTTGTGTATTCATTTTATCTAGGGTGATTGGAGAGGTAAAATACATTGAATAAACATATAAAAACGCATAAAACGCATAAAATGAGTATTATGTGTTTTATTTTATTCACGGTCATCCTGACGTACTATCTATCCGGCATGCCAGGGACCACGACAGGCTTTTTTCCTATCTCTAAGACCTTTGCCCATGGATTAACAGGGCATACTATGAGTCAGACAACTATAGATACCCATTATCGCAAACAGGTTCAGCGTATGGGCCATACCTTATTTCATACTACTACTCTCGCTCCTGACGCACAAATAGCCCTGAGCTGTTACAGGTGATACCACTCCTCAGGTAGGAGATACGGTCACGTACAATCTGACCGTTTCGACCACTGCAGACGGAGGAGATGTGCCTGCCCAGACGCCACTCACTGTAACTGATCAGATACCCGGAGGTTTTAACAATATAGCTGCATCTGGTACCGATTGGAGTGTGAACTTAGATACTACAACCAGTCCTGCAACAATGACAGCAACATATACAGGAACAACCCCGATCTCCCCAGGGACAACGTTGTCTTCTATCACGCTAACGGGTATTTTGACCGATCAAGCGGTGGAGAGTCTAACAAATAGCGCAACGCTTTCTCTGCAAGGAGATGCTGATAGCACAAATGATACAGCAAGTGCGGTAATTCAAGCAAATTCTTCTTCCAACCCACCTGTGACGCCAACCCCAGAACCAACAACAACGCCAGAGCCAACACCTACACCCGCACCAGGTCCAAATCTGGCGGTTGGTCTGAAAACAGATGCTACAGGTTGTACTAATATAGGAGACCAGATTACCTATACTGTAACAGTAACCAATGGAACGGATGCTGGTACAGTGGAGGCAGGGCAACCGATTACTGTAACAATAAACTTGCCAGACGGATTGAGTGATGTGACTCCTGACGGAGGAACCGATTGGCAGACCAGCATAAATGAGACGATAGTGGTAGCCCATTATAGTGGCAACTATCCTGTTACGGCAGGAATGAGTCTGACCCCGATCACGATCACTGCAACGATGCAGACACCATCCATTATGAATCCTACCAGTACTGCTACTGTCGTGACATCTCAAGACACCAACGGTAGCAACGATATAAGCGGTGCAGCATTGGCTATTTGTGTGCCAAATCTGATAATGAGCGTCGTTCATCAAGATGCAGACGCGTTTCAGGTGGGGCAATCAGTCACATATACACTTGGAGTGAGTGCCGGAATGGCAGGTGGGCCCGTGATTGCAGGACAACCAATTACGGTGACCGATGCTGTCCCATCGGGCATTGGTCAGGTAACTGCATCTGGAACTGGATGGAAGTTTACCACCGACTCAACAGCACTAGCGACAACGGTGACTGCAACCTATACTGGCGATTATCCTATCTTGACAGGGGATTCTCTTCCTGACATTACGATAAACGGCATCCTGACAGGAACATCTGCCCCTTCCGTAATAAATAGTGCAACAGTGAACACTCTTTTAGATAGTGAAGGCAGCGATAATACCGCAAGCGATACACTGAATGTTGCACCAGCGCCAGATCTTATGTTGGTTTCGCAGCATGGTGGCACTGCATGTGTTCCAGCACGGCAAGATGTTGCCTGGACCCTGAACATAACGAATGGAACAAATGCAGGCCCAGTCCTCAATGGACCAATTATCGTAACGGATACATTGCCAGTTGGATTGAGCAATATCAGGATGGACGGCAGTGATTGGAGCATTACACGCAGAGGAATGGTGGTAACGGCGAATTATGCAGGAAGCTATCCCGTTGATCCAGGTACTGAGTTATCGCCTATTACAGTGAAGGGGACCGTTAGCGCTACCAGTGGGACTACCCTACTCAATACGGCAAAGGCCAGTACACCGGGAGATAGCAATGCCAGTAACGATACAACAGTAGATTCTACTATTGTCTGTCGTGTACCTGCCGTACCATCAGATCTGAGCGTTTATTTAATGCATAGAAGAACAAAATGTGTTAATATTGGAGATCAGATAACTTATACGGTGAGGGTAACCAATGGCAATGGGAAAGTAGGCCCGGTTCTGGGGGGACAGTCAATAATTGCAACCGTAATGCCGCCCGATGGGTTGAGCAATATTGTTCCTGTTGGAGGAACCAATTGGACATTGACGACAAATGGAAGGACAATAACCGCAAATTATAATGGGAGCTATCCGGTGAATCCAGGAAGCACATTAGGATCCATTATGATTACTGCAACGGTGCAGACGCCATCAAGTAGTAACCTTGTCAGCTATGCGGTTGTTAGAACACCTCGAGATAGCAATCTTGCGAATAATACCGCGAAGGATATTCTGAAGCTTTGTCCTCCCATACTCGCAGTCAGCAAAACTCATCGAGGATCAGGATCTTTCCATGCAGGACAATTGGTTACCTATGCCATCGTGGTGAGCAATAAATCTACTGCAGGCCCTCTGGTTGCAGGAGAAGAAGTCTCAGTGACGGCAAAGATCATCCATGGCTTAAAACAGATCAAGGCAACAGGAGTGGATTGGCAGTTCAGCATGATCTCCTCGACAATAGTTGCATCGTATCATGGTCAGTATCCATTGCTAGCGGGAGCGTCTCTACCGGAAATTACCCTGAGTGGTGTTTTGACGGCAACAGCTCCTCCAATAATAAGTGTGAGTGCCGCAGTGAAAACTTTGTCAGGAGGTACAAATGTGAAAAAGGAGCCTCGCAAGCATTTTGCATTTATACCCCATGATGCTTCTAGCAAGATCTTTTAAACCCGCGTAAGGGACTAGCTTATGCTGTTTAAAGAATAGATCCAGATTCAATTTTTAAACAGCATGAGCACGTTTCTACGTTGCATTGTGTGCATAGAAGAAAAGCCTTGACATCGTCATGAAATCAGTGGTATATTTTATCAAACGATAAATTGAGATATATAATTTTGTGGAGGTATGATTACATGGCACGAGGTCGTGTTGTACAACGAGCTGATACCGAAGAGACGCGTCGCGCCATTCTCCGGGCAGCACACGATCTCTTTATGGAACTGGGCTATCGTGCAGTGACTACACGGATGGTCGCGGATGCCAGTGGTGTAAAGCAGCCATTATTATACTATCATTTTGCGGACAAAGAAGCTTTGTATCTGGAGGTACAACGAGAACAATCAATGGCGTATAAAGTAGCGTTGGAGCGTATTGCTGCCCGTTTAAATGAAAGCATACCAGAACGTTTGCAGTCTGTTGTGCTTTATCTGCGTCGTTCTCGTCAGCAGAATATGGGCATGTTAATGCATGAACTCAAGTATGAACTCAGTCCAGTTGCTCGTATCGTTATGAAGGAGCTTTTTCTTACCTGTATTGTCACGCCGATTATGTCCATTTTTGAAGATGGATTACGTACTGGCTTTTTGCGCTCTCCAATTGCTGGTGGCGTGCCAGCGCGTGTAGCCACCTACTTGCTGTTAAGCGCTGTCTCTGGCTTATCAGAGAAGCCTGATGCGCCAGATGAGGTGGAAGTAGAAACTTCTCTCTTCCAGAAAGAAGGTTTCAATCCTGCTCAGATGCTGGTGCAGGTGCTTCTCTATGGTATGGCAACTGGTCAGCCTCCTGCAATTGATGCCGATGTGTGATCTCATTTTTTATTGTGTAGAGTTTATCAAGTGATAAAGGAATAAATACGATGGACGTGACACCAGGGGCATCTTCTCTCCCAGAAGAAAGCCCTGATCCTCGTTATAAATGGCGTGTGCTTGCCTCTGTAGTTATAGGCCTGTTTATGGTCATTCTCGACTCAACCGTAGTAAATGTTGCGCTTAAGACCTTGCAGCAGCATTACGCGGTATCGACCGATGAGGCGCAGTGGGTGATTAGTCTGTATACTCTTGCTCTGGGTATTGCCACGCCGCTCTCAGGCTTTCTTGGTGATCGTTTCGGGGTGAAGCGTATTTATCTCGGTGGCCTTGCGCTTTTCGGTGTGGGTTCGCTCCTCTGCGGAATTGCACCCACCTTGCCGCTACTTATCATCGCACGCGCCATTCAGGGTATCGGTGGTGGTATTGCTCTACCATTGGGAACGGCTTTACTCTTTCGGGCATTTCCACCGCAAGAGCGTGGAGCTGCCTTTGGTATCTTTGGGATTGTGCTGGTCTTTGCACCCGCAACGGGACCTTTACTCGGTGGATGGCTGGTTGATCACAATCTGCTTTCGTGGATCTTCTTTTTGAACATCCCGATTGCGATCGTTGGTCTAAGTATCGGCCTCCGCTTTCTGCAAAATACGCCTGGTTCTGCAAAGGCTCGCGTCGATATTCCGGGCATCATTCTTGCTGGTGTGGGCTTTGGAGCGATCCTCTATGCCGCTTCTATTGCTGGCGAGCAGGGAATTGGCTGGGGCGATACGCGTGTACTGGCTTCACTAATTGGTGGTGTGGTGGCGTTGGCCCTCTTTACGGTTATCGAATTGCGTACTACAGAGCCATTGCTTGATCTACGTCTCTATGGTATTCCCAGTTTTGCACTTGCCAATGTTGCAGGTCTGGTTGGTACAATTGCACTCTTTGGCGCGGAGTTCTTGCTGCCACTCTACCTGCAAATCTTGCGCGGCGAAAGCGCTTTCCAGACCGGCTTGATCCTGTTGCCGCTGGCGATCGCATCGGCCTTCGCAACCGTTATCGCCGGGCGTATCTCTGATCGCATCGGCCCACGGGTTCCCATTGTGGTTGGATTTTTGCTCATTAGTTACAACACCTATCAGTTATCACAGATCGAGCTCAATACCAGCATCGGTTTCATCATCTTCCTACTAGTCTTACGTGGTATTGCAATTGGCCTGATTATCCAGAATAGCCAGTTAGCGGCATTAATGGATGTGCCACTGCCCCGGCTCAATCGTGCCACACCGCTAGTCCAGGCGACGCGTCAGACGATGCAGTCTATTGGTGTTGCTGTATTGGCGACGATTCTTTCCAGTGCGGTGACGATTGCGATACCCAGAAATATTCCTTCTGCCAGTGATTTAGCGAAATTGCCGCCGGCAGTCCAGGCGACTATTCAGAATGAGCTACATCAATTTCAGGCTCAATACATTACTGGCCTGGAGCATGCATACCTGGCGACCTTTGCTATTGCCATTGCCGCGACACTTGTCTCGCTCTTCCTGCCTGGCTGGCCCGGTAAATATCAGCCTGCCTCCCAGCGTGGAGTTGCACCGGTTCCTGAGCCGGAGACGAGTGAAGTGGGATAGAGGTGATGTAGGCCACATGGTTTACAGGCCCGCTTTGGATAACAATAGGATCTCGTAATTGGCGTAGGGGCGTCACCTTGCGTGTGCCCCTACGCCAATTACGAGACTCTAAACAATATTGGGGTTTACACCTGTACAGCCTCTCCACCAGCCCGCACTGCGAAGTACGAAGCTTGCTGATGATGTACCACCAATGCAGCCGTCGATTGTTCCGGTACCAGTTGATATGATTCGGTCAATTCGACGCCAATCGTAGCGGAGACTGGTAATAGCTTGAAGAGCTTCTCGTGATCCTCAAGATCAGGGATGGCTGGATAGCCCCAGCTATAGCGTCTGCCCCGGCTCTCATCTAATCCCAATTCCCGGCGCACTAATCGATTGGTATATTCAGCCAGCCCTTCCGCCATCTCAACGGCGAGGCCATGCACGAAGTAGGCTTCAGAATAATCACTGGCCTGCTGAAGTTGATTGATCTTCTCGCTGGCAGCTTCGCCCATTGTCACAACTTGTAGTGCAATCACATCGACCTGGCCACTTTGTACTGAAGCGAAGTAATCGGCAAGACAGAGCCGGTCACGTTCTTGCTGGCGCGGACAATGGAAGCGTGCAATCTCGCGTGTGGCCTTCCCTGTTTGCTGAACCTCCTGAGGGTCGTAGATAATGATGTCGTTGCCGTCCGATTGGCAGGGGAAGTAGCCATAGACGACGCGTGGTTGCAGGTAGAGTTGCTGGCGTGCCTCGCGCAACATACGCTCTAAGCGTGGCTGAAAATCTTGCTCAACCAGGCGCGTGAAATCCTCACCATGCGTTTTGCCGCCCCAATGCAGCCGATAGAGCGTCTTGTAGTCCATGCATACGGCGACATCCTCAAGCCCGATACGCTCAAGCACGCGAATACCCCAGAACGGCGGCGTCGGAATTGAGAGCGCTGGCTT
This sequence comes from Ktedonobacteraceae bacterium, assembly GCA_013695595.1. Lineage (GTDB taxonomy): Bacteria > Chloroflexota > Ktedonobacteria > Ktedonobacterales > Ktedonobacteraceae > JACDAE01. The sequence continues at coordinate 13,201 of JACDAE010000392.1, forward strand.
GATACTTGTAGAAGGCGTTCGCGCATTTTCAATCTTCTGAGGTGTATTCTCCTGCGCCGCAGTCGCTTTCCGCAGGCGTTCAGTCAATGCCTCTTGCTTGACGCGTTGTACGAATGTGGTTCGTTCGTCAGCACTATTGGTGAGCTTATCGATGATATCCAGTCCCTCAAAGGCATCTTTCGCATAGAAGACGCCGGAATCGTAGGCAAGCGGGGTGGACTCTGGCGTTTGTTCATCGACGAAGAGAATACGTCTGCCAAACGAACGATTGATCGCCGCACCACCGATAATCACTGGAAACTTCAACCCACGCCTGGAAAGTTCTTTGACACATAATGGCATCTGTTTAGATGTGCTGACGAGGAGCGCCGATAGTCCAATGGCGTCTGCGTTCACCTCAACTGCTTTATCCAGAATGGTATTCAGCGGCACCTGCTTGCCCAGATCGTAGACGGTATACCCATTGTTGCTCAGGATCGTGTTGACGAGGTTTTTCCCGATATCGTGCACGTCGCCGAAGACGGTTGCCAGTACGACCTTGCCTTTGGTGTAGCCTTCCTGTTTCTCCAGGTAGCTTTCCAGGTGGGCGACGGCCTTCTTCATAACCTCTGCAGACTGCAGCACGAAGGGCAGAATCAGCTCACCCGCGCCGAAGCGGTCTCCTACGTCTTTCATGGCTGGCAACAGAACTGTATTCAGTACATTCACGGCAGAGTCGCTGCGCGAGACCCCTCGCTCGGTAGCTCGTGTAATAATGACCTCGTCGACGAGTGGCTCAATATTTTCTTTGCGGCGGTGTAGGATCTGCCAGTGGATACGTTCAGCTGGCTCCATGCCCTCGGTCGGATCGACCTTTGCATTACCTGTATCTTGTTGTGGGCCATGAGACTCAAAGTAGGCAATGTAGCGCGGCAAAGCGTCTTCACGGTTGAAGATCAGGTCGTCGGCGAGCTGGCGCTGTTCGGCATCGATCTCCGCATATGGTTTAATATGCGTTGGATTCACGATCGCCATATCCAGACCAGCCTTTACTGCGTGGAAGAGGAAGACGCTATTCAGGACGGCGCGTGCATGCTGCTTGAGGCCAAATGAAACGTTGCTAACACCAAGAATCGTCAGTACACCCGGTAGCTCTTGCTTGATCTGTGTAAGGGCGTCGAGCGTCTCTATGGCGGCTGTCTGAAGTTCTTCCTGGCCAGTGGTGATCGGGAATGTCAGTGGATCAAAGATAAGTGCATTGGGCGAGAGATGGTATTCGTTGACGCAGATATCATAGATCTGATGGGCGATCTCGACCTTACGCGCGGTAGTCTTGCCCATGCCAATCTCATCGATGGTCAGGGCAACCACAGCGGAACCATGTTCGACGGCCATTGGTACAACGCTTTCAATGCGCTGACGACCCGTCTCCATATTGATCGAATTAATGATGGCGCGTCCGGGATAGACCTCTAGAGCGGCTTTAATCACGTTCGCTTCAGTTGTATCGATAACCAGCGGAACTTCGACGCCCATCGAAAGTTTTTTCACGATCTGGGCCATTTGTTCTGCTTCATCGACGCGTTCAGTTAATGCAACCTGTACATCTAAGACGTGAGCGCCGCCCTCAACCTGTTCGCGTCCGATGCCCAGGAGCGTGTCATAATCGTCGACCAGCAATGCCTGTTTGGCTTTGCGGCTTCCCTGCGCATTGACGCGTTCTCCAACAAGTAGGGGAGCTGGATCCTGCTGCATCGTTGTGGCACGAATGGCGCTAGAGATAAGCGGGGGCGTAATCAGCGTGAAGTCCTTCTGGCTGAGGTTATCATCGGCAATTGGGCGGGGCCGCCTCGTCACGCCACGGCATGCCTGTACAATTGCTCGCAGGTGCTCGTGACTATTGCCACAGCAGCCACCAATAATGTTAACACCAAATTCGATGATAAAGTCGCGCAGAGCCTCCGCCATCGCTTCAGGCTCTGAAGGATAGAAGGCCAGCCCATTCACATTGAGGGGGATACCCGCGTTCGGGATGGTCGAGATAGGGAGAGGGCAATTCTCGGCCAAAAAGCGCACTGGTTCACGCATGTGCTCTGGTCCTGTTGAGCAGTTTAAGCCGATGATATCCACACGTAAAGCGATCAGTGTTGTCATCACCGCTGCAATATCGGTACCCAATAGCATACGTCCACTGGTGTCAAGGGAGACCTGGGCTTGAATTGGTACGCTGCGCCCGACCTGTTCCATTGCCTGACGTAGACCTGTGATTGTGGCTTTGACCTCTAAGATATCCTGGCTGGTCTCGATCAGGAGAACGTCGACGCCACCTTCGAGCAGAGCCGCCGCTTGTTCGCGAAAAATAGCCACCAGTTGCTGATAGGTAATGTTGCTCAGGAGGGGATCGCTGGATGAGGGTAGCATTCCGGTCGGACCGATGGAACCCGCTACAAAGCGTGGTTGCTCAGGTGTGCTGTAGCGATCGGCCACGCTGCGTGCCAGGCGTGCCGCTGCCAGATTGACCTCGCGCGTCAGGTGCCCGATGCCATATTCATCCAGTTTAAGGCGGCTCGCGGTGAACGAGTCGGACTCAATCACATCGCAGCCTGCATCCATGAAGCCTGCATGAATCTCCTCGATCACTGACGGTTTTGTCAATACCAGGTATTCGTTGCAGCCCTCGGTTGCCTGTCCGCCATAATCTTCGGCGGTCAGTTGATAGGTTTGTATATTGGTTCCCATCGCGCCATCGTAGATAATGACGCGTTGTGCCAGTGTGTCAAGAAATTGGCTCATGCACCCTCCTGCTGTCCTCGCAAAGGATCACTCTCTATAAAGGATAATCGCGTACCAAAGTTGGTATGTCTATTTAGAGATGGTTATCTATGTATTTGTGTCAATGGTTGAGATGAATATATTATGCTGCCGGATCGGAAATAGGAACATCTAGATAACGAGCCAGTGTATGTGGCGTTGGGATAGGTTCATTGTCCTCAATCATTCCCTGGAGGTGTAGTTTGATTGCTTCATGCATATTTTTTTCAACTTCTTCGGGGGTATCCCCCACTGCAACACATCCTGGCAAATCGGGTGAATAAGCTCCGTAGTTTTCATTGCCCTTTTCAATAATAACAAGAAATCTGTACATTTTAAATCCTCCTTGGAAGTTGAGCTTGTTTGAAAATGCTAGAGAGAGTGCCAGGGGGTACTTCTTTGCTCAATTGCCCTGCAAGAGTGACACGACCAGTTTTCGTTGGATGTTTATATTGTCGATGACTTCCTTTCGTCGTAACTAAGTTCCAACCATCTTCTTCAATCAACTTAATAACATCACGCACTTTCATCTACATTTCCACCCTGGTATTTTATTGACGTTGTATATTTGTTTTTATTTCACAAGGGCGGCCACTAATTCGCGGCAAAAAGCAGGGATATCCTCTACCACGCGTCCCCAGACCATTGTTCCATCACGAAATGCAGCTTCGTCTACCCAGATGCCGCCTGCATTTGTAATGTCATCCTTGATGCCTTTTGAGCCAGTCGCTTTTCGTCCTTGCATGATACCTGCTGAGATGGGAACCCAGCCGCCGTGGCAGATCGTGCCGATAATTTTGTTTTGTGCATGAACATCGCGCACGAGTTGCAATACGCCCTGATTGCGGCGCAGTTTATCGGGTGCCCAGCCGCCTGGAATGACCAATCCATCCAGCGCGTCCGCTTTGGGAGCCTCTTCGATGCTTACATCAGGCGTTATCTCCAGGCCGTGTTTGCCGCGTATCGTCCAACCTGTTAGCCCGATGACGATGACTGTAGCCCCTTCTTCGCGTAATCGCATGACGGGAACCCAGAATTCCAGATCTTCCACATCTTGAGCGACAAAGTAGCCGATCGTTTTGCCCTGTAAGCGCATGACGAGCCTCTCCCTTTATAAATAGTATGTCTGTGCTAGAACTATTATAG
>JACDAE010000396.1 GCA_013695595.1 Ktedonobacteraceae bacterium
CACGACGGCACAGGCCGTTGGGTTCGCCGTGGGTCCGGGGCTTGGAGGCTTGCTCTCGCAAACCCTGGGTCTGAGCAGTCCCTTCCTGCTTTCGGCTGCCATCGCGCTCGTGGCCTCTCTGCTGGCCATCTTCCTGGTGCCAGAAACTCTATCAAAACAGGTGCGGATCGAGGCGAGATCCCACAGAACCAATCGCAAGACGCACGTTCAAAAGACAGAGCAATGGCGCTTTGCACGCCTGATCTGGCTCGTGGCTCCGTTCCTGGTCATCGATTTCGGCATGGTCGTCACCTATCCCTTCGTGTTCCCGCAGTTACCTTTCTTCTTCTTGAAAGTGCTGCACTACAACGCGGCACAATATGGCATGTTGTTCAGTGTCTATGGCATGGCTCTGGCGGTCTTCCCACTCTTGCTGGGACGCCTCTCGGAGACGATGCCGAAAAAGCCACTCATCGTTACTGGCAGTCTGCTCTTCAGTGCCCTGGTTGTGGTCCTGTTAGTAGCTCCTCTCTATCCGCTCTTGATCGTGGGTGCAGCTCTGGCCGGACTGGGCAGTGCCTTCGTCGAGCCAGCCATGGGCAGCATCTACCTGGCAGCAACGACCGATGACATTCGCGGCCAGGTCATGGGCATGCGTGGATCTGCCATCTCGCTCGCCATTATGGTCGGCCCGCTGGCCCAGGCCCTCGTTGGCCCCTGGATCACGACGCAGATCACCTTCGCAATCGGTGTAGCTGTGTCATTAGGAATGGCACTGGTCGCCTTTCTCTTATTAAAGATGCCTGGACTGGCAAAACAGGTTTGAGGTCGACCGTTATGGCGTTATACTGAGAGCCACCAGCCCTGGGCTGTTACGCTACCAGGCGTCAAGCGATCAGTAGCGACGGTAGAATAAATGGAGCGAGTTCAGGTTGCTGCACAGCCAGTGCACGCAAGAGGCCAAAGCAGCCTGCCAACATCATGTCACCTAGCGGCGTTGCTTCGTAGGGATGGAGCGCAGAGCCGCGCAAAAGTGCCCGTCGTGGACCCGTAACGGCCAGGAATGGCAGTGGTTTGTCTTCTGACACTGCTGGATGGAGCAAGAGCGCACCATGACCGCTGTCCGCAAAGACCTCTTCATTGGTCAGTGTCCCATGTGCCAATTTTACCAACAACTGTTCTAGTTCTGCCTGATCGATCTCGCCCGTATGATGTTCAAAGATACCTACAATGCGTTGGGCAACGAGATGAAAGGCCAATGTATGAAAGTTCCCGATATTGCACAATATGCAATCTTGTTGCGCGCGTACCAGTGGATCTTCCAGGGCACCCAGTACCGCAGCGGAGCCTGTATCCATCAGCAGGAGTGGAGCCTGTGGATCGGAGCCGCTCATACGCAGGTAGCGGTGCGCGCTCCTGGTAATGGCCTGCAGGCGTGTCAATTCTTCTGGGATCTTCTGAGCCAGATAGGCAAACGCGCTGGGTTGTGGATCACTCCTAACGGTCTTCTCAATAAAATCGAAGCGGAAGCGCCGATCGCTGATCCCAGGAGGTGCAGCGCCATGATCAAAGGCTGCGATTGCCAGTGCATCTACGTGTGGATCTACATCAAAGGCTTGAAAGCCCTGAATAATAGCCTGGGCATTGAAATCTTGCAGTTCGATATGGACCAGTTCAGGTATTTGAACTAGTAGATCTGCTGTTTTGTCCTCTTCAACAATCCTGAACCCCATCTGCTCGACCATCTGGAGATCATCATCGAAAGTGCGACCGGCTGTGGGGGTCACGATGACCGTGTTGCCAGCCAGTGCATGATCACGTGCTGCCCAATGACACGGTCCACCACCCATCGTCACTCCGGTCAGCAGCAGTGGCTGTTTCAGCGCGGTCGCTGCCTTGATACGTTCGGCGATAATCACCGTCGGCGAGGGCATCACCATTTTAAAGCAATTTTCGATCGGTTTCCCACTCTCGAAAAGCAGGATGTCCTGTGTACCCGTTCCTACATCAATGGCCAGGATGCGTAGAGAGCTGGGCATAAATGTGTACTCCTCAGATCCGCCTGAATATTTACTGCTATTATCTCTCTATTCTGTCACGCTCATGAAGAGGGATGCAAATATTGCCAGATCTCTATTTCATTCCATTATGATGGTCCCCAGAATAAGTTGACGACACTGCTTTGCATCTGGCCGAGCTATGGGATACAATTTTTGTTAAAGACCATAAAAAGGAAGCTATAATGATCCAAAAAGTCCAACATGGGAGTATTTTTCCACGCGAAGATGGAAAAATCATTGATGAACATTTCGGAGTTCTGAACACCGGGCGCGACGCTTTTAGCCTGGCGCATATGTTTGCCCCGCCTGCCTGGCGCGAGCCTGCTCAGGTCGCTGCTTTTGACGAGTTGGTGATCGTCGTTCAGGGCGCACTGGCAATAGAGGCCGACGGACAAGATATTACGGTTGAGCCAGGCGAGACATGCTTTGTCCAGCGGGAGACCCGCGTGATCTATAGCAATGCTTCACAGGAACAACAGTGCGAGTACTGGTCGCTCTGTATGCCCGCCTTTCGCCCGGATCGTACACAGCTCGAACATTCCTAGTCGGACTTATCTAGAAGAGACTACCGACCCCACTGAACATCGACGGATTGTCCATGAACGTGTCTTGTTCCCAATGTCCCTCTCCGGCGAAGCCAAATTATAAGACTCTGGTATAAGACGAATAAGACACCTTCCTTTGTCTTATTCATTCCCCCACAGGCAAGCCAATAACTTGGAAAGATCCGATGAAAAACCCCTGCATATGAGTGAATTTAGCACACTCACCAGAAATCTGGCAAGAACCTTCCCTATACTTCATATGAAGGGGGCTAGGAGATGATAGCAAGAATATTTTCCTATACTTTATCCAGAAAGTATATTGAAAAAGCATAGTACTCTTAAGCTACCAGGAGTGTGTGCTTTTGCAAGATGGTAGAAGTGTTCTGAGGAGCGGGAAGGAATCTTCCACAATGAATAATAAAAGTGAAGTTGCCCAACTACGCCAACAAATTGCGTTAGAGCTGGATGCGATGCGCCGTGGTCTACTCGGTATTTCAAGCGGCAGCGCCCGCCACGCCTTCATCCATGCTCGCATGGAACGCATCGGAACGTGCCAGGATACGCTTGCTAGCTCTATCGGCGAACAAGCTGCCTCTCAGATTGTTTGTGTGGCGTATATGCAGGCAATGGAACAAGAAGCCGTTTTGTGACGTGTACGATTGTATTTAAGATGCCATAACAGGGGAGATACTACCATGATTCAGGAGGCTCTTACAGGTTCCATGCCGAGACTTCATTTGCCACAAAGGCAACCATCAGGCCCGTTGATGCGGCCATTCTCTCGCCCATCCCTCGTCCCAGCCGGAGCGAAAGCCATTTCGGATATCCCTACACGCCCGGCTGTTAGCACGAAGAGTGAGACCGATACGCCCGTGGCGACAATGAACCGCCCCCGCTTGATACAACCTCTGGAAGTCGGCGTGGGCTGGAATACCGGCATCACGCGCCAGCGCAATCCGAACGAGGATAGTCTGGTGGTCCTACAAGGAACCTGTACCTATCATGGTCGCCTGGTCCCCTTTGGCCTCTTCGTCGTCGCCGATGGCATGGGCGGTCACGCCTATGGACAGGAGGCCAGCCGCATCGCCATTCAAAGCATGATGCAGATGGTCCTCCAGAATATTGTGACCAGCAACGAACTGAACGATGAATATCTCGTCGATATGCTGGTGGGCGGCGTCGAGTGGGCTAACCAGGCCATCTTTCAACGCGGCACGGAATGGGGGCAGGAGATGGGCACGACTTTGACCGCTACGCTCGTCGTTGGCTCTAAAGCATACCTGGTCAATGTCGGTGATAGCCGCACCTACCTCTATCGCCAGGACAACGGCCTGACACAGATCACGAACGATCACTCCCTGGTAGCTTCCCTGGTGGCAGCAGGCGAAATCTCGCCCGATGAGGTTTATACACATCCTGAGCGCAATAAGGTGTATCGCAGCCTGGGCAATCAAGAAAATGTTGAGGTTGATTGGTTCATCGTCGATCTCTATGAGAACGATAGCCTGCTCCTCTGCTCCGATGGCCTCTGGGAGATGGTGCGCGATCCCGAAATTGAACGCATTATCTGGACCATGCGCGATCCCTTGCGCGTCAACGATGTCCTGGTAAATGCCGCCCTGCAAGGTGGCGGTCGTGATAACGTGAGCGTGATCGTCGCCCGTATGCCATAACCAATACATACAAATAACCCCTCCATCATTACAATGCATGGAGGGGTTATTTGTATGTATTGATGTTGTAAACATATCCAATATGGTAGGGTACCCGATTGATCGCGTCCGCAATTCATTGATTGGTGACCCAGGGTTGATCAATCACAGACGCGATCAATCGGGTATCCTACCATATTACGTGATTATATATATTTTTGACGCGCATCCTATCTTTAAAATCACATCACATTGCACAAAAAGGGGCGACCACTCTGGCATAGGAGTAGTCGCCCGTAAAAAAACCATATGATCCAGGAGTCCGTTACGCGTTCTCCTGATCCCCATCATCGTAATGACTCAATCGAATTCACCCCAAAAAATCCTGGAGCATCCTGGTGCGACATGGATGATCCAACTTCCGCAATGCACGGAATTCTACCTGACGCACTGCTTCATGGCTTAATCCCAACTTTTTCCCGGTCTCCGTCAAACTATGTTCACTTCCACCGTTTAACCCGTATCTGAGCTGTAGAACCCTCCTCTCCCTGATCGTCAACTCATCGAGCAGGTCATGAATGTGATCATGCAGTGTCTGGCTGATGACCACACGCTCCGGCGAGTAGCAGGGATCATCCTCCAAAATATCGCTGAGTGAAACTTCATCGTCTCCGCCCTTGCGGGGCATATCCAGACTGACTGTCTCCTGATTTGTTGAAAGCAAAGAGACAACTTGCTGCACACTGACATCCATCTGCGTGGCAAGATCCTCTAACGTCGGCTCCCCTACGACAATGCCCTCCTGCTGCAAATGCCGACGCGCTCGCCCCAACCTCTTCATTTCCTCCACTTTATATAAAGGAACACGGATCATGCTCGCCTGCTCCGCCAGCGCACGCGTGATATACTGACGAATCCACCACATCGCATAGGTGCTGAATTTATATCCTTTGCGATAATCAAACTTCTCGACGGCATGCATAAGACCGAGATTTCCCTCCTGGACGAGGTCCATCAGGTCTACGCCGAACCCTTTGTATTTTCGCGCCACGTGCAGGACCAGACGCAGGTTCGCCTCGATCAACTCACGTTTGGCCTCCACTGCATCCTCAACCTCTCTCAGCGGGCGCTGCGCAACACTACTGCGCTGCCGCTTGCTCGCTTTGCCACGCTCTATGCGCTGCGCAAGACGCGTAACTTCTTCGCTTGAGAGAAGATCGACCTGCCCGATTTCATAACGGTAGAAGCGGGTAGAGTCATCAAGATTCATTGCTTCAGGATTTGCTTTGATGCGTATTGTGTTTTCAGTTGTCTGTATCACGGCTGCCCTCTTTCATCTGGACTTCCTTCAAATAGGAGTGTATCGCGGGTGTCTGTGAGAGTAAGTGTACGCGTCGGGGCTTGCCGCTATCTCCCAGCCACCTTCCAACATATTGCGCCATTCTGCAATGAAAGATTCAGGGCATCCTAAAAAAAGAGAGGCCTACAACAGGCGGGAGCAATTACCTTCGTATAAGAAAATCTGCGCTGAGAAAAGGTTCCAAATTCTCAGCGGGTCCGCTTCGTATAAGACATTATAAGATCCTTCATTGTAGAACAACTTTGTACCCACATTACTGCCCATCAAAGACCAACGGCTGCTGCCAGATAGTGAGAACAGGTACTCCTCTGTCACCGTTCATTCAACCAGAGCCAATCTCGCCAGCGGAGCGACCCAATTTATAGCGTCCATCAATTTATTGACGCAATAATGCAGTTTAAAAAATAATCCGGACACCTGCATTGTGGGAAAAGATGATCACTGTAGGGAAGCCATTTAGTATTCCGTGGGGTGCCATCGCGCTGCATCGGCCTGTGATCGGCGTTCATGGGGACACGGAATACTAAATGGCTTCCCTACCCTGATCTTCGTTGGTCTATCATCGTGATATCCACAGCAAATTTTTAAACTGCATAATTGGGTGGCTACACCGATGCAATGATATTTGGCAGAGCACTACGTGCCTGTATGCTCCATCAAAATGAGAGCGAAGACCTTAGCAACATCTTTAATAGAGGGATGTATTGTATAATAAGAGAGAAGGAAACACTAACCCAGATAAATACTGTTTCCTTGCTATCTAAATACTTTTTTGTTTGCTCCAGGCTGGCAAGAAAAGCCCGCTTCCTTTAAACTGTTTTGTCAGCACAAGAGCACATTTTTCAACGGGAAAGGGGCAATGATCATGGACCTGAACGAACGTCTCGAAATCTGTCTGCTGGCACTCGCCAACCGCTATCCTAGACATATTGTAGACATAAATGAAGATGTGCTTGGCCCTCAACCACTCGGTGCCACAGGCTGGACTGCACGCGATATGATTGAACTCTTACGCATTGACCATCCAACTCTGCTCGATATGGAGGCAGACCTGGTGATTAATCCGCAGGAGACCGCGATCTATCTTCAGACATATGTCGCCCAGACGCCAGTTCTCTATATTCACTGTCGTGGCAAGCTCCCAGACCTGCATGGGAATGTTGCGGCACGACAGCAGGCACTGAAGTTGCCGCAGACGGTGCGCAGGTAAACGCAAAAACGGTAGGGACCACACTATTGGTGTTTCAAAATTTGCTGTGGATATCAGTATGATGGACCAACTAGCATCAGGGTAGGGAAGCCATTTAGTATTCCGTGGC
>JACDAE010000405.1 GCA_013695595.1 Ktedonobacteraceae bacterium
CGGAATCAACGGGCGGACGCGCTCCCAGACCTCATCACTCAATTCCCATGGTTTCGTTCGTTGCATTCGCTTTCTTCCGGTTTCGTTTTCCTTTCATTGTATCACACGTTTCCGAATAAGTTCTAAGTCATTACCCCATATGAAAGATACTTCTAGCGAATCTTCTCAGTTCTCTTCATTGAATTAACACGAAGTATCGTACATCCATTTCTTTTGAAACAGGAACTGCTGACAATGGTCTCAACATACAGGCACAGAGGGGAAGAAAATGGCTTTCAGAAACCATGGGGACAATAGGCACGTACCATTGAGCATAAGCAAGCAACCTAATTCAAGCGTACCAGTACATAAATATTGCTCCCTCCACAGTTAGAAAGCGGAGATACAAAGATTTTCGTGAGACAATGAACTTGCTACAAAGGTATTCATATCATCCATATCCGGTTCTATAAAAACTTGCTGGACTTCTCTTAAACAGCTCCTATATACATAACTATTACTCTATGTTACAATAGAAAAAGTGAAGAACGCTTCTTTTCGCGTGAAGGATTTTTCGTTTGAAGCATCGTGAGAATAGGCACAGGGAGGTCGTTCAGAAATTTCAGAAATGATCAATATTTTTTTCTCGCTTGCTACCACATCTCGGGACGACAGAATTTTATTCAATAAATTGCTCAAAAGCCTGCGTGCACAAAGGCGGCAGGGTCTTATTCACGTGTTGCACGACAGTTTGATTAGTCCAGGAGACAATAGGGGTGACCTCATCAAAGCTTTTCTAGGGAAAGCACATATCATTGTGTTACTCATGAGTCCCGATTTTTTTGACTCGGATCAGTGCGTCGAAGTAGAAATGCACTATGCTCTTGAACAACATAAAGCAAAAGCTGTACACATGATACCTGTTCTTTTACGCCCAACAGAATGGGAAGGCTTCCAACTTGAGCAGTCTAGCCTCCTTCCTTCTAACGGCAAAGCAGTGACTATTTGGGATAACCTGGATACCGCCCTGTTAGAGGTTACGAGAGGCATTCGTCAGGTGGTCAAGGAAATCACACATCGATTAACTAGCACTCCTACACCTGTGAAGCCTTTACCGTTTCCTCTCTGTACGCTCCCCTATCGGCAAAATCCATCTTTTACAGATCGAGATGACATCCTTACAGAACTGTATGACACCTTCACTTCTGGGCAGAGCGTACAGATACGAACGCAAGTCCTCAGTGGTCCGAGAGGAGTAGGCAAGACCTTCATTGCGATGGAATATGCCCGTCGTCGTCAACACGAGTATCAAGCTATCTTATGGTTAAATGCCACAACGCTTGAGCTTTTGAGTGCGGACATAATCACTCTGGCTCGTCAACTTGGCATTCCTGAGCAAAATGGCGGTGATAAGCAACAGCGCTTTGCGGCGGTTCGGCACTGGCTACAGCGTCATGAGAAGTGGTTAGTTGTGCTCGATAATCTGGAAGATTTTACCCTCATCAACCAACTTATTCCTCTTCAAGGCAGCGGACACGTACTCTTGATCACCCATACTCAAGTGAGCGGAGGGTTTGACTCTACCATCTTCGTTCCTCAGATGACCCTTGAAGATGGGGCATTACTAGTGCTACAACGCGCTACCATCATTCCAAAACAGAGTTCGCGCATCTCTGCTTCAGAGACCGAATTCCTTCAAGCCAGTGCTATCGCCCAAGAAGTCGAATGCTATCCCCTGTCCCTTGATCAGGCAGGGATCTATATCAAGGAAACGCAACAGACCCTCTCTACCTATCTCAAACGCTATCGTTGGCAGAAGTGGAGATCCCGCTACCTTCGTTGGCAAGGGTGGTTCGCAAAAGACCGTTTAGTTCCAGTCACGACCACCTTTGCATTGACCTTTAAAAAGATTGACCAGATCGATTCCAATGCCTGGAAACTGTTGCGTTTTTTCGCATTTCTGCATCCCGATGCGCTCCCAGATGAAATGATCATGCAAGGTGCCTCATCACTTATTGGTTCTCTGCACACCATTACCGCTGATCCTCTCTTCTTCGATAATGCTCTTACAACACTCCAAAGATTCGAACTCGTCCATCTCAGCGCTGATAGTACAACACTGAATATGCATAGTGTCGTTCAGATTGCCATCAGGAAGGAACTGACGAAAAAACAACGGAACCAATTAGCAAACCAGGCAGTATGTCTAATCAATTCCATTTTCCCAGAGGAAATACTTTTCAAGACTTGGGAAAAGTGCGAGCGATATTTGCCTCAGGCACAGCACTGTTCCACTCTGATTCAAGACTTCCACCTCACCTTGAAAGAAGGAGGCCTGCTCTTAGAGCGCCTGGGGTTCTATTATTACCAACGCGGGTGTTATAGTGAGGCAAAGACATACCTCACCCAGGCTCTGAATCTTCAGGAACACCACCAAGATAAAGACCCTTCGGACATTGCTCAGACCCTTAACTCTCTAGGACTCCTCTCTCAGCGGCTCGCCCAGTATCAGGACGCCAAAGTGCTTCACAAACGTGCCCTGGAACTGCGTGAGCGGATACCTGATCATCCTCAAATAGCGGAGAGTCTGCATAACCTCGCAGTACTGTATGAACACGAAGGGCAGTACTATGAGGCTGAGCAGTTGTATCTGCGTGCACTCTCTCTGGATGAACGCTTAGCGGGATCTGATCACCCAGATACCATCAAAACGCTGAACAATCTCGCACTGATGTATTATCTGCAAGGTGACTACCCCAAGGCTCAAACAGCGTACCAACGTGTGTTCACCATCTATGAGCGCTCCCTACCTCTCGATCATCCTGACTGGACCTATATCTTGAATGGCATGGGCACGCTCGCCGAGAAACGTGGCGACGACGAGCAGGCAGCAGACTTCTATCAACGGGCGCTTACTATTCGTGAGCAAGCACTCGGGAAAGAGCACTCTGAGACTGCCCATAACATCAATAAATCCGCACATATCAGTGAATTGCGTGGCAACTATCAGCAAGCCGAAGCGCTTTATCGGCTGGCATTGGCGAGCGGAGAGAAAACGCTGGGGTCTGAGCATCCCGATATTGCTCTCTTCCTCAATAATCTGGCCTTACTTGCGTATAAACAGGGACAGTACACACAGGCCGAACCTCTCTACCAGCGTGCTCTGGGTATCTACGAACTGACACCAGGAGCAGAGCGTGCTGCCTTTGCACAAGTTCTCAATAATCTGGGGTTGCTGTATCACAAGACCAAAAACATAGAACGTGCGGAAGCACTCTTGCGGCAAGCACTCGTGCTACGTGAACAACTTCTTGGTATGACACATCCTGATACGGCCCTAAGCCTGAGCAATCTGGCAGACCTGCTAGTTGATCAGCGCAGGTACGAAGAAGCGAAACCATTACTCCAACGAGCGTTGGCTATTCTCCTTGACACATTTGGTCCTGCACATGCAGATGTCATACACATTCGGGAAAGCCTGAAGAGAAACGAGGAAGGCCAACCACCAACTGAGCCACCAAAAAACGAAAACTAGACCACGCAAACACGAAAGAGAGAAGATATCACTTCCTTTGCATTTGGCCCTCGCGGCTCTCGCGGCTCTCTGCTACCCTCTCTACGAGGCGGCGGCATTTTCTTATCGGGCTTTGGCTTCTTCTCCTCGGGTCTTGGCTTTGGCTTCTTCTCCTCGGGCTTTGGCTCATTTCTCTCATTTCTTTGCACGCTCTCAAATACGAGTCTAGCTCGCTTGCTCAGGACAATCCACTTCCATGTTCTTCGATCGCTCTTTCTTCTATGCAGATCTACAGGGCAAGGATACATCTGTACATCCCAAATTCCGAAGTGAGAGAAGAATTTCAGTAAGAAAAGTTGCTTGGAGAGGAATGTCCTACTGATACGAGAGGCATATTTGGCAAACCTATGTGAGAAAACAATTCTAACAGTCAGTGGATTATGACAAGACCAATGATCCACTATGAGTATCCGAGAAGAGTAAGAGAGCGCTCTATTTAATGGAGAAACCTGAAGTGACCAATAGGGAACAAAAGCGAGATATGCCTTCCACTCCCCTCTTCCAACTATTCTTGCTCCACTATCTTTACATGTAGATGTATCTACTGGGGGGGGGGTATTGTGCGTTGGTTGCAGAATGGCGGAAGTGTACTGAGAGATACAATACCGACTGCTTGCTGATGAGCACAGATTGCTTGTCTATCGTTTTCTGGGATATGGTCAAAATGAGGTAAAGACATCCAGTTTCCATACAGAAAAGAAAAAGGGTATTGCTTACACAAAGCCTCCTTGTAGGCATCAGTGTAAGATAGCTTGATACAACCCTTTGCGGCTGCACACATTGATACTTTCCTTCTCTCATATTTTCTGGACATGTCCTTTACCAAATCAAATATGATAGGCTACGTGCCGAAACATTTCACTTTATCTATACTAGAACTCCACCAAGTATTGCCCAAGCATATGAGCATCCTCAACAGCTACAAGGATACCATAAAAAAACGACCTGTGCAACGCTCGGCAGTAGTATAAGCGAGAAGGCATTAAAGTAGACCCATTTATCAGGTTCTCTTACGCAAACCATGCTCAGCAAAAGGTAAAGAGGCAGTAGTTCTTCCGCATTTCCCTGCTCATGGCTCTTATTGGCTCATCCGCAGAAATAGTACTCAGCCATATAAGAACCACCAAGTCAGGGGGAATCTCAACGCTGGCTAATCATGTACATTGATGTTGCGTTATTTCAAATCTTACGTCGCAACAGTTGTGATATGAGCTGAATCAAGTTTGCATTATGAGTTTGGATTAGCAGTTTGAATTTCTAATTCATTCTGAAAATGCAGAACATTCTGAATATAAATATCAATAAGGTGAAAAGGATAAGGATAGACGGTATATTGATGAAGTCTCACGAACTGGAAAGTAGTAGCACGCAGAAGCGATTGAAAATCAAAGTGCTCTTTTCCTACGTACACATCAAAATGGCGGATGAGATGTGAACGTGGTTGTTTTTGAGGCATTGATGAAGTCGCACCGACAAGATAACAAAAATCTTGATCGTACCAAATACCTTCATAAGGCATTCCTTCAATATCGCTGCCCTTTGGACTCTCAAATAATCCTAAATCTTGATAATATTTGATAAATTTGCGCCGATTATATCGCCCTTCTTCGTTTGGAGTAATGTGAAAAATATGACCAATACGTTCCATTATCTCTCCCTGCGTTAATGCATTATACGAAATCATAGGATGGGTTAATCCAATTTCTTCGAGCAATGCGTCGTATTCCTCAAATTGGAAATAGAGTTGAAGAGATTTCACTTCAACATCACGCAGTGGCAAGCGTTGACCTGTAAGTAAACCTGACTGGCTTCTATATAGCAAAAGGTGCAGGCTTTTTACGTGTGAAGAGATGAAAAAGCCGCATAGCAAAGATGTCCTTTCTATAAAGAGATGGCGTTTAAAATACGATAATTAACAGAATGCTCTCATCTTGCATGCACAACAGTAAGAAGCATAGCACCACCTCCTCTCACACACCTCATTTTGCTTCACTTCGAACTCACAAAAGTTTATCTGAAGCTCACAATTAGAAGAGAAAGTAACGTTTGAACTGAAGATACATGAAGTCTGTATAAATCAGTGATAAACTTGCTGATAAAGAAGACAGAGGTACATATCGTATGAGCCACCGAGGAGAGGAAGCAATGTCAGATAGACCTATCCTTATTGAGATTGTTTGCTTGTATGCACCAGAGGATAAACTCTTGTTTCAAGATCTGGAAACTCATCTGAGTCCTTTAAAACGACAAGGCCTCATTACTATCTGGCATGATCATCTTATTTCCCCTGGTAGCGACCGAGAGCAAGCTACCAGGACACATTTGGAAGTGGCTTCTCTCATCCTCCTGCTAATTAGCGCTGACTTCATTCGTTCCGACTATTGCTACAGCGTTGAGATGAAGCGAGCATTGCAACGGCATGAAGCTAAAGAAGCACGAGTAATTCCCATCCTTTTGCGGCCAGTCGATTACAAAGGTGGACCATTTGAGCGCCTCGCGGTGTTACCAACAGATGCAAAATCTATTACAGACTGGCCCAATCGTGATGCCGCATTTGCAGATACTGCGGCTGGTATTCGCCGTGCTATTGAAGATCTTCCTTTCCTCGTGGCAAGCACGTCACATACAGCATTGCCTGCGCTCTGGAATATTCCCTATCGACGTAACCCATTCTTCATCGGACGCGACGAGATACTTTCCCGCCTGCATGCCCAATTGCAGTCAGGTCAGGCAACGGCACTTTCTCAGTCACCACAGGCGATTAGCGGGCTGGGTGGTATTGGCAAAACGCAGGTTGCTACAGAGTATGCCTATCGCTACTGTCAAGAAT
>JACDAE010000446.1 GCA_013695595.1 Ktedonobacteraceae bacterium
GCGTATCACCGGCACAACATCGCGCATACGCCCCAGTTTGCAGAGGATCTCGCCCTTCATCTGCAACGAAAAAAGATGATTGGGATCGATCTCCAACGCCTTATCAAACATGGCAATCGCCTCTAAAAGGTGACCAAAGTTGAGTAAGGCAACGCCCCTGTTGGCCCAGGCTCGTTCATCATCGGGTACCAACTCGGTTGCGCGTTGAGCGCTCCGCAGCGCCTCAGGAAACTTTTGCTGTAAAAGTTGCAGCCCACTTCGATTCACCCACGCCAGGGGCAAATGGGTGTCGAGGAGCAACGCCTGGTCGTTAGCAATGGTTGCCTCGGAGAGACGCTCTAACTTTTGCAGCGCCCTTGCCTTAAATGCAAGTCCCTGTGCCGAACTGGCATTGTATTCAAGGATATGCTGCGCGGTCTCGTAGAGCGACTCATAACGATCGATACGGTCCAGGGCTTGGGCAAGACCCAGTAAAGCCTCTTCGTCTTTTTCATGGTAAGCAAGAAGGGTTGAGAACGTTTCTCCCGCCTGCAACCAGCGGCGTGCCTGCAAATGCTCCGTTGCACGTTGCCACAACTGATCGAAACTCTCCTCAGAAGCGGTAGACTGCTCCTGGCTCGTTCCCTTCTCTTTCAGGACAGGTGTTGCACTTCCCTGTACCTCTGTTCCCTTGCTTTTCTCATCCGGATCCACGCCTATTCATCTCCTACTATGTTCTCATTTGCAAAATTATTTGCCTATTTCTGAGTTTTATATCATACAAACTCTTTACAAATCTCACAAAGATTTCTGAAATTATCACGCTATAGTATGTATAAGAGCAAAACCAACTACCGCGTATGAAAAATATGTTTAAGATAAAATCGATGGAGGTCCACAAGTATGTTCTATTCAGATGTCAACAATGATGAGTCATCTGTACCTTATCAACCCGTGCAGGAGCCAGCTGTACCTGTCGATAGTGTATCACACTGGTCTGAGGATCAGACACTACCCCCTACCAATACCATAAATACCATACCACCTTATCAGCAGCCGCCATCAACGCCTCCTCCTGGCGGCAAACGACCTTCCAGGGGTCTGCGTACAGGTGCTATTATAGCACTTGCAGTGCTTCTTGCGGTGGTCTTTGGTACTGGTCTCTTTGCTGGATGGCAATTTAGTCATGCAAGCCCGGCTGCTGTGGCAACACCCTCCACGGGCACGAGCAATCAGTTGCAGACGAACTCCACCCGACAGACGACAGTCCCTGCTCTTTCAAGCAATAATTTAGAGGCAGTGCGTGAAGCAGTGGTTGCGAAGGTCACGCCCACAGTTGTACAAATCAACGTTACCACCGCTCAAGGCAGTGGCATCGGTTCGGGTGTCATCGTCGACAAGCGCGGCTATATTATTACCAATAACCACGTAGTCAATGGCGCACAGAGCGTTCAGGTTGTGATGTCAGACGGCACCAAACTGGTTGGTCAGGTGACAGGTACCGATCCCGCCGATGACCTGGCTGTAGTTAAGATCAACCCACCAGCGAACATGCCTGTCGCCAGCCTGGGCAATTCCTCGCAACTCAAAGTAGGACAGGATGTACTGGCAATCGGTAACCCACTGGGCATCACACAGACCGTCACCAACGGTATTGTCAGCGCTCTTAACAGAACCGTCTCCGAAGGACAGGGCGGCGCAAACCTTCCGGATGCTGTTCAGACCGATGCTCCCATCAATCCAGGTAACAGCGGTGGTGCACTGGTCGACATGCAAGGAAACCTGATCGGTATTCCAACGCTGACCGCTATTGATCCAGAGTTCAATGCACCGGCCAGCGGCGTTGGTTTCGCCATCCCATCCAATCGGGTCAGCTTTATCATCCCACAGATCATTCAAAGCGGCAAAGTAACACATACCGGACGTTCAGCCCTTGGCATCTCGGCAGTCGCCGTTGATCAATCTGTTCAGGCTCAGGATAACCTTTCCGTTGACCATGGCGTCTTGATTGCAGGGCTTGTTAACGGCGGCGGCGCTCAAAAAGCGGGTCTTCGGACTGGTGATGTCATCGTCCAGGTCAACAACCAGGACGTGACAGATACCTCAACATTGACCGCCGCATTGCTCACACGCAGCCCCGGCGAAGCCGTCCCGGTCAAGGTCTATCGTGGTAGTCAGCAATTGACCATTAACGTAACTCTCGGTGAGCTACAGGCGGGGTAAGAAAAGGGCGCATACATCTTCTTTCCTTTCTCTTTACCCGTCTCAAAGGGGCATCCGCATAGGTGCCCCTTTGAGCATATTATGAAGAAGTCAGTTGCTTCTCCGCATCTTCAAAATCTTTCTTCGCAGGAATCACCGTCCGTGAGCGCCGACCGGTTAACAATACTCCAACAAAAAAGACAATCCAGCCCACCGCCATCACCAGCCAGAAGGTACTCTCAACGCCAAAGAAGCGCGCCAACGTTCCGGCCACCGCAATCAATAACGTTCCCGCAAGGATCAGGACATTTGCCCACAAAAGATTGATTGGCCTGAACCCCGCCACGTTCGTATGACGGCGCAACAGTTTCCAACCAGAATAGATAGCTACGCCTGCAACAGCGATAACACCCAACGAATTCAGCGTAATGGTGGCAATCAACCACGGGCCAATCAGTAAAATACCGGTCCCCGGCGTGCCTGCTATCTGGCTCAAATTGTGCATGTCAATCTTAGCAATCAGAATAAGTATGACTGCAACTATACTCAAAATGCTCAGCACTATTGCACAGACGCGGATGGGGCGTGCAGAGGCAACCAGGGCAACGCTTCCCAGGCCAAGCCATGATGGCATCAATTCAGCACCAAAAATATAGTAGATACGAAAGAAGATGGTGCCCGCTGTCGTGGTTGGTTGCACCACCAGCATCAGGACATACGCGACCGTTGCCAGAAATGCCATGCTCAAGGCAATCGACCAGTACAACTGATAGGTGCGATGGCGGCGCAGATACTGCCGCAGCACCATGCTCGCGAACAGGCCTGTCACCAGCACATTTATGATGGCCGGCAGCAACACAATTGGATTGTTCATAATGTTTCCAGTCTCTATACAGTCAAAACATATAAAAAGCTACGCCATAACTCTAACAGAATATACAAAAAACTGTCCATTTTTGCAATGAATTAGACGAGTGGGGGGATTCTCCGTCACCCTGGCAATACGTGTATAAAGGTAAGGATCATATTTATGCATGTTTTAAAATTTGACGCCCTCTACGCACGCCGAGAACGCTTGAACAGCACAAAACCCATACCACCCAGGATCACCAGAATCATCCCCAATCCTACACGTCCAGCAGGCGTGCTCAAATTGAAGATAAGAAATGTAAATCCTAAAGATGGGCCTGGCTGATTGCTATTGTTAGATCCTTGATCAGTTGGCAATAAAGGCTGTGCTGCCTTCACCAGTGGAGTCGCAGTCGCAGTTGCTCTTGAGGAAGAGGCATGCTGACTCATAGCGGTCGGAGATTTTACAGTATTGCTCTGTGTAGTGACGCCATCTCCCGACGCCGGCTCCGAGTATCCAGAACTGGAGGTAGCTGTTGAGCTAGCACCACCATATCTGAGCGAAGGCAATACCCCTGAGAGAAAGAAGACAACACCTATCATTGCCGCAAGTGCACTCACCGTACGCAAAACCCCGCGCACATAGGGATTCAAGCGGCGATGGCTCGGCCTGATCAGTATAGGAGCTGCCGCGATAGGCGGTGAGATTGGCTCGGCGGCGTCCATGGGTAACGCGAAAGAGCGTGACAGAGCCGGTTGAGGTTCAGCGGCTTCCACGGGTAATACAAAAGAACGCGGCAGGGTCAGTTGGGGTAAAGCATGCAGCATCGCGACCGTTTGTCGTAAAGTAGTCAACGCTCGCTGACACTGCGGACAGGTGCTCAGATGGGCTTGCCATTGAGCCTGTTCCTCCGCTGAAGCCTCTCTATCGAGAAGGGCTGAAAGCTGTTCAGTTGTCAGATGCCGCTTGTCTTGTGCCACGCCAGTGCTCCGTTATACTATCATTGCTTGTTCTCAGGTAAGACGATAATTACGTGGTAAAAGTTCCCGGTGCTGATCGAGATAGATGCGTAGACGTGCACGACCACGCGAGATGCGCGAGCGTACAGTGCCGATGCTGGTCTGCGTTGACTCCGCCACCTCCTCATAGGAAAGCCCCTGCACATCGCAGAGGACAACGGCCACGCGCTGATCCAGAGGCAATTTCTCAAGGCCTTGCTGAATAATATCCTGAAGTTCGAGTGTGAGGAGCATCTCTTCCGGATTATCGGCTGGCTCAGTGCTCGCCAGCGCGCCTAGAATTTCGGGAGATGGCGTCTCGTCTTCCTCGGTCAGGTACTCCAATGACTCGGCAGGATGACGCCGGACACGCCGCCAATGATCGCAAGCCAGGTTAGAACTGATACGTAACAACCAGGCCCGGAATGATGCGCCGCCATGATAAGAAGAAATATTGCGAAAGGCCGCGAAGAAGGCATCCTGAGTCACATCCGCTGCCACATCCGCGTTGCCAACCATGCGGTAGACTGCGCCATAAACAATCTGTTGATAGTGCAAGACAAGTTGATTGAATGCAGCAACATCTCCACGTTGGCTACGGGCAATCAACTCCTCCTCATCTTGCGCAAGTTTGCTCATGGCGACCTCACCTTATGTGCTATTTGCGCTAGTGTAGCATATATTGCTGGATTTGGGAATCATAATAAGCGTTGAATATCTCTCTTCAACGCTTCATAGCTCTGATAACGGACCGCCGCATCTTCAATCAGGGCACGACTCAGAATACCCTCCAGCACAGGCGAGATAGCGGGATTAAACATGCGCACAGGTGGATACGCCGGATAATGTGGCGGCGCGACGGCTGTTAACGCGTGGTGCATACTGGCCGCAAGTGCATAGATACAGGTGCGCTGGTCGTACGGGCGATCCTGGATAGGCATATAGGGTGAGATGCCTAGCTTACGCGTGGTACGCCTTCTGCCCATCTCATTACGCGCCCGTGAACCTGGTGCGACTGGTGGTGGCGCAATCTTAAAGCCTGTCAGCAACACTCGTCCACGCTGATCAACGATAATGTTCGCCGGTGAGATATCATAATGACGCAAAACTGGTCGCTGTTGTTCCAGCACAATCAGGACATTTAATAGCATATTCATATAACCGAGCACAGCGCGCTCGGGAAGGGGCCGCAGCAGTTTTTGCAGGCGTTCATCCAAACTCTCGCCGTCGATGTACTCCTGTACCATGTAGTAATAATTGCCCTCAGCAAAGCGATCCACAATGGGCTGAAGCAAGGGGTGACGCACTTTGGCAAGCTGGCCTGTGGCCTGCTCATAATAGGCTACATCTTTCGCACGTTGTGCCATTGGTTCAGCACGACATTCCCACCGCTTGAGGAATACCTTGCGCCCCTGCGCATCGGTTGCAATCGCGCTCGTGACGCGTGTCTCTTCGGATTGGCTCAGCACATGCTTGATGATGTAGCGCCCCTGGCGCAGTGCCACCCCTACTAATGGGCTATGATCGACCAGCGTCGGCGGCAATGTAAGGCGGCCACAATGCGAACAACAGCGCTGCCCGAAGCGCACCGGCGTTTCACAGTAGACACAACGCCGCGTATCATAGTCCGCCCCGCAGTTTGTGCAGCGTTGCGCCCCGGTGCGATTCTGCTGCCCACAATGCTGGCAGACATACCGTTGGAGCGCCACCTCGACCGCGCTGGCATAGTTGTCGGCAAACTCGCTCACACTATAGTAACGTTGACGATAATCCTTGCTCAGGGCACGTAACAGGACAGCAGAGACTTCAGCCGGGACGCGTGCATTCCATTTCTGCGGCGAGGGCGGCACCTCATTGAGGTGCGCATTCCACATCTCCTCCAGGCGCTTGTACACAAACGGCGTGCGCCCGGTCAGAAGTTCATAGCAACAAATAGCCAGAGCGTATTGATCGGAGTCGCGCCTTGGATTACCCTGCCATTGTTCCGGTGGCATATAGGCAGCGGTACCCGTCACCTCGCCTAGTGAAGCGTGCGTCTGCATACCAAGATAGAATGTTGTACCGAAATCAGAGAGCAGAATCTGGCCGTTGCGCCCGATGAGCAGATTGCCCGGCTTCACATCCTGGTGCACCAATCCACTATTATGGACATAATGGAGCGCATCGGCGGTCTGCTGGATGTATGGGACGAGTTCTTCCGCAAATGCCAGGCGGCGCGTCCCATCGGTCTTGCGGAACAGATCAAGGATCGTCTGTGGCGCATATTCCATCACAAAGTACGGCTGTTCGTTCTCCTGTAACTGCCCGAAATTATACACTGGCAGAATATTGGGATGCTGCATGCTGGCAATGCGCCGCGCCTCCTGGAAAAAATTGGCCTGTGCTTTAGCGTTAAACTGATCCAGGCGCAACACCTTCAAGGCAAGAATGCGACTGAGCGGCGCTGGCTCGCGCACTTTATAGACATAGCCATAGCTTCCTGCACCAATGAAAGAGACAACTTCGTAGATGCCAATATGCGCTCCTTGCACCAGAAAGTCACAGCGCTGACAGCAGACGGCGGTGTCAGGATTCTCATGCCCTCCGCTTGCGCGTGGATTGAGGCAGCGAGCCACGTTATTTTATCCTCTTCCAATTTTATTCAGTATAGATATAATACCATTGATAGTTTCTCATTGATATCTACGTCCCTACAGGGTATGGGTTACGAACTATCTATCCTCACAGGAGAAAGTAACGGAAAACCACTTTCCAATACTCACATGGACAAAATATAACATTTCCAACTACAATAAGAAGAAAGAGTAAATGTTCTTTCTTCAAAAGGAGCCTCATACATGACAGATACGAACTCTCCTCGCACAGGCACAGCGCTTCTCGATGGCGTGCCTTTCTTCTATGAAATTACGGGTCAGGGACGCCCCTTGGTTCTCGCCCATGCAGGCATCGCCGACCATAGCATGTGGGATGAGCAGGTTGCTACGTTCGCACAACACTATCAGGTCATTCGCTACGACCTGCGCGGTTATGGAAAGACGCCTATGATCGCAGGCACGTTCTCCCATCAAAATGACCTCTACAACTTATTGCAGTTCCTCGATATTAAGAGTGCCTATCTCCTCGGATGCTCCCTGGGAGGAATGACCATCATCGACTTTGCGCTTGTACACCCCACAATGGTCGATGCCCTTATTCCCGTATCCTGCGCTCCTGGTGGCTATCAACCCACTGCGGACGACATGCCCGATTTAGGCTCCATCATAAAACTTCAGCAAGAACATAAAACGGCCATCCAACGAGGTGACATTCAATATGCCGCTGAATTAGAGGCAAACTACTGGCTGACTGGCCCCCGACGCTCTATAGAGC
>JACDAE010000464.1 GCA_013695595.1 Ktedonobacteraceae bacterium
GATAGGCATCGTCAGTGGGCGTACGGTCTATGGGCTGCCCCCTGAGTTCATCTATCTGGGCTCTCAGTATCTTTTTGGCATTCCTGTTTCAGTCCTGGTTACCGGGGCGATCTTTTTGCTCTCGGCACTTTTCCTGAAGTATCATCGGATCGGGCGTGCTATCTATGCCATTGGTGGCAATGCGGAAGCGGCACGAGCTGCTGGTATTCATGTGGATCGCATCCGTATCGGCGTGTTCATCGTGGCTAGCGTTCTTGCTGCACTGGCTGGCCTGATGACAGCCGGGCAGATAGTGGCGGTTACCTCCAACCAGGGCAATAACCTTATCTTTTCAGTCTATGCCGCTGCCGTTATCGGTGGCATCTCTCTCGATGGGGGGCGTGGGCGGATGATTGGTGCCCTCACCGGCGTTATCTTGCTGGCGCTGGTTACCAACATTCTGATCCTTTCGCAGATCCAGACGTTCTGGATTGATGCCGCCAACGGCCTTATTATCCTGATTGCTCTAGGGTTGGCCCGTGCGCTCGGTAACCAGACTGCGTAACTCTGTCTGGAAAAGAGGTCCGTACAAGAAAACGCGTGCTTGTCTGGTCAATTCCCAGCGTAGCGACCCAATTGGTTGCGTCCATCAATTGGGTCGCTACGCTGGCACCGATCCTTGCGGGATGCCCTTTTCGATTGCCTAACAGAGTCATTCATGGCATCTGTGATTTATCAACCCCTGTTCATTATCTAATGAATCGTTGGATGCGATCAAGTGGATTCCTACTATTGTTAAACATCGCGAATATTTTTGTTAGGTTTACTGAAAGTTCACCGCATATTTTATCTAAACGCCCTGGCTGTTCAATGATAAACAATAGCACGCGTCTCACCATGTTACATTAGAGGGCCAGACCTATTCACAAGCAAAATTTGATGGATATCTCTTGACAGAAATGCTATTTTTATCTTAAACTTACCAGTAAGTTCATTGCCTATATATCGGTATGCAGAGAAGAATGTTTTTGCATATTGGAAGGCTATCAGCCGCTAAACATATGAGAGTAAACAGAGCATGAGTGTAAATTCTTCGAGCGTCACCAGTTATGATGTTGCTCGTGTGGCTCAGGTGTCGGTAGGTACCGTCATTCGAGTATTGAATAACAAGCCCAATGTAGATGAAGAGATCCGTACGCGCGTCTTGCAGGCTATCGATGAGTTGGGTTATATCTATGTACCTAAAAAGCGACAGGGAGTGGCAGCGGGAGGGAAGGCAGGTGTGACACTGAAAAGTGTTATGTTATGTATTCCTCCTATGCGGAATACGCAGGCATTGCAAGAAATTTATTATTATACCGTGCTGCGTGGTGCGCAAAAGGTCTGTGCTGAAAACGATCTACACTTAATGTACAACGTGGTAGATGATAGTGTTGATGGGCTGGAGCAAGTGAAATCTTCTATCGAGCGTGGTTTTGTGGATGGGCTGGTGATGATCAATTATGGGTCACATGACCTCATCGAGGGTATTCAGCAACTCCAGCTTCCTTTAGTGCTCGTTGAGCCGCGTATTCCTTCTCTTTTCCCTGTTGATACTGTAGCATCCGATGATTTCTACGGAGGGAAGCTCGCTGTGAAGCATTTACTCTCGTTGGGACATCGCTCAATTGCCTGTATTGGTACCACTGAAGCGTATGTGACGCAACTCCGGTTCGATGGGTATCGCATTGCACTCAATGATGCGGAGATTGTGTATCGGCCAGAATTATTTGTGCATGTCCGCAATGACCTGACCATAGATGAAGGTCAATGGGCGATGCAGCAATTATTGCAGCGCGGGACAACGTTCTCAGCCGTGTTCTGCATGAACGATAATGTGGCATTGGGAGCTATCCGTGTGCTCAATGAAAAGGGTTTGCGCGTTCCCGAAGATATCAGTGTGGTTGGTTTTGACAATCATGAAGGTGCAGCGCTGTCCCAACCCCCCTTAACGACCATCGAGGGCACTCCAGCGCAGAAAGGAATGGTCGCGATTCAGCGCCTGATAGATCGTGCCACGCGTCCAAAAAGTATCGTTATACAGTCTGTATTACCTGTCCACCTTGTCACACGCGCATCGACAGCGGCGTTTCAGCAAAACATTGTTGTAATTTAATAGGAGGATTCTATGCAAAAGCTCGCAAGGATGCGATATGGACGATTTGTAGCGCTAATGACCTTATCTCTGGTCATAGTAGTTACTGCAAGCATTTTTACGCGCGGGTCAGCTCATGCGGCGGCAACGACCTACTATGTTGCCACCAACGGCAATGATGCGAATGCAGGGACATCGACGTCTACCCCATTTAAGACGATCCAGAAGTGCGCTTCTATCATGGTTGCCGGCGATACATGTCAGGTCGCGGCAGGCACCTATCACGAGACCGTTACGCCCGCACATTCAGGAACCGCCAGTGCACCTATCACCTTTGCAGCAGCAACTGGGGCCAGGGTGACCATCGATGGTACTAATACTGTGAATGGGTGGACGCTCGACAGCGGACATATCTACAAGGCCGCTGTTACGCTTGCTGGCACGGCGGCGCAACCGTATAGTGCAACAGAGTATCCAGCCAATACGGATCTCTGGGCCAACCAGGTCTTCATCAATGGTGCAATGGTTCCTGAAGCTGCCTACCCGACACCAGGGACCGATCCCTGGAATCAGGCGTTCATCACGAGTGGTTGGAGTTCGACGCGCAGCTCAGGTGCCACCTGTACGACTGCACCCTGCACAACGACCATCACAGGCACACTCACTTATAATAGCTTCCCGGCCTTTGGAGACATGAGTGGTGCAGTTGCTTACTTTGCTGGTGGCTGGGTCGCACTCTCTGCAAAAGTCACTGGAGGCACCCTCAGTGGCAGCAACAAGAAGCTTAATCTTAGCTTCCCTGAGAGCGATGCTAAAGTGGAGCCAGGTGGCGGCAATGATAACAAATTTCGCCTTGTCGGTAAGAAAGCCTTCCTCACTGCCCAGAACGAGTGGTTCTACGACGCGGCTGTGCATGAACTGTATGTCTGGGCTCCCGGTGGTGGCGTACCAACAGGCGTCTCCGCAAAGGCCCGTAACTACGCGTTCAACCTGAATAGTCGTAGCTACATCGATGTTACCAGCATCAACCTCTGGTCTACAACCGTGACTACCAACGACAGTAGCCAGAACATTGTGTTGAATCAGGTGAACGGACAATACCTGTCACACTGGCAGACCGCGCAGTATGATACTAACCTGCCCTTCGCTGGCATCTACGATGCGAATCATCGCTTTGATAGCGGTATTTTGCTGCATGGTACAAATAATACTTTTGAGAATAGCACCCTGCAGCAATCGGCGGGCAATGGGGTAAATCTGAAAGGGTCGGGCCACACCGTTACCAATGATCTGATCCACGACGTAGGCTATGGTGGTACCTATACCGCTGCGATAACTATTGAAGTGGGCAGTAGCGGCCATAGTATCACGAACGACACGCTCTATAATACCGGGCGCGATGCGATCAATATGAACACGAATGCCTATCCAAATGCGGGATACAAGAACATGCGTATTGCTTACAATAACATCTACGGGTATGCAAAGATTGCCTTCGATCTCGGTGGCATCTATGTGTGCTGCGACACCTCGCTCGCGGGTACCCGTATTGACCATAACCGTATCCACGATCCTGCGAATACCGGCAATGGCATCCACTTCGACAACGGTACTTATGATGTGAGCGTTGACCATAATGTGATCTGGGGTCTGAAGGGAACTGGAGACATCAATCACGGTGGCAATGGGATCAACTTTGGTGGTCACACCAATGGCCGCCCTTCCGGCTCCAATCTGCCTTACCTGACGGGTACTATCGAGAACAATACCATCGTGGCGGGTAAGAACGACACGATCTTCAACTACTTTGCTACGTCCTCCTATGTTGCGAACACAACCGTTGAGAATAATATCCTTGACGGCTATCATCCGAGTGGGCAGGACTATGGGTACATCTCCGGCGGCAAACCGGTTGAGAAGACGAACCTCGTCTCTACCCTTAGCGATACTGGCAGCGGTACCGATCCTAAGTACGTCA
Source organism: Ktedonobacteraceae bacterium (assembly GCA_013695595.1). Lineage (GTDB taxonomy): Bacteria > Chloroflexota > Ktedonobacteria > Ktedonobacterales > Ktedonobacteraceae > JACDAE01. Next base: position 4,092 of record JACDAE010000464.1, read on the forward strand.
ATGCATCAGGGGGTGACTACTCATTGCAGGCTGGCTCGCCAGCCATCAATGCAGGGACCGTCATCTCAGGCATCACCGATGGTTATGTCGGGAGCGCACCAGATATCGGCGCGTACGAGTCAGGTGCCACACGCTGGCTGTCTGGCTGCTTATTCACCGGCTGCGGACGAGCATAGATAGCATTGTTTGCAAACTGATTAACGCTGAGAGCACTCCTTCATTGAAGAAGTGCTCTTTCTATTGTGCAAGGGCTTCCGGGTTGGCGACGTTCGTCCGATCGCCGGTGGCAAAGGCGAGGAGTTGATCGAAGGCGGCTCCAAACAGGGCTTCGTAGCCATCCTTTTCGACATAACCCAGGTGTGGAGTGCAAATAACGTTGTCCATATGCAGCAAGGGATGGTCCACGACAGGTTCGCTTTCGTACACATCGACCGCCGCATAGCCTGGATGTCCAGCACGCAGGGCAGCCTCCAGCGCACCTGTTTCGATCAACGCCGCTCGACTGGTGTTGACGAGCAGGGCCGACGCCTTCATTTTTGCCAGATCATCAGCCGTAATGAGGCCGCGTGTCTCCTCTGTGAGGGCGATATGCAGGCTCAGCACATCGGCATCTCTGAACAAAGCATCCCGACTGGCGGCAACCTCGATGCCATCTGCCTGGGCGCGGGCGCGTGATCCTTCCTGCCCCCAGACCTGTACCCTCATTCCGAATGCCTGCCCATAGGTGGCGACCTGACTGCCGATATTTCCATAGCCGAAGATGCCCAGCGTGCTCCCGTGGAGGGTTCGTCCCAGCGTGCTCTGCCAGTGACCAGCCTTCATGGATGCCACCTCCTGTGGGATGAAGCGGCGTGCGGCCAGGATCAGGCCCCAGGTCAACTCGCCCGTTGCAGACTGTCTGCCAGTCTGAGGTTGTATGGCGTAGATGACTGCGACGCCGTGTCGGGTGCAGGCGGCGATATCAATATGGGGTGCGCGTTTGCCTGTTTGAACGATGAGGCGTAGATCCGGCAAGCGTGCCAGGAGTGCCTCGGTAATGGGAGTGCGTTCGCGAATGAGCACAAGCGCCTCCACACCTTGCAAGCGTGCCGCCAGAGCCTCAGGATCACTGATATGTTCGCGTGTGATGACGACCTGTTGCCCATTGAGTTGCTGAAAGCAGTCGAGCGTTCTTACTGCATTCTGGTAGTCGTCAGGAATGGCTATCTTCATACGTTTTGCCTCAAGATATATTGATTAACGATGTGGGGTTCTCTCCTGATAAAAACAATAGGCGGTTGCTTTTCCATTCCTGTTTCCCAGTGAAATAGAACGCGTACAAAGAGTGGGAAACATGTTATACTGTTTAAAAAATAAATCCAGACACCTGTATTGCGGGGAGATATAATCAGGGTAGGGAAGCCATTTATTATTCCGTGGAAGGTGACATGCCGGTGCTGCGCGATGGCACCCCACGGGATAATAAATGGCTTCCCTACCCTGATTATATTTGGTCTATCATTATAATTCTAATAATTTCATAATGTATATCATATATTATGAAATGTATCGGCATGAAAAACTTTTGCAGCAAATACCTTTTAATAAATTATTAGAAGCTATAAATACGGTCCCTACCTTTTATAAGCGTGTATGATATACTTGCAATAGTTTTTTAATGCTTGCTTCCCTGCTACTCTGAGAAGGAGATATGCATCATGGACAATGTTGTCAGAACCAGGTCGGGCGCAGTGCGTGGCGTCACAACTGAAGGGATTGTGGTTTTCAAAGGTATCCCTTATGCCGCACCACCGTTTGGGGCGCGACGTTTTCAGCCACCACAACCTGTTGAGGCGTGGGATGGTGTGCGTGATGTGCTCACTTATGGCGCAACCGTCACCAAGCCACCATATTTTCCCCCTTTCGATGTTCTTTTGCCGGAGCCTGCCATCGCAGGTGAGGATTGTCTGAACCTCAACATCTGGACGCCCGATCTGGGCAGGATTGGCTTACCGGTGCTGGTCTGGATTCATGGCGGCGCGTTCGCCAATGGAACGGGTGCGGTCCCCACGTATGATGGCAGCCGTTTCGCCCGTGATGGGGTCGTCTGCGTCACCATTAACTATCGTCTGGGTGTAGATGGTTTCCTCTTCCTGGGGCAGGGGAGCGCCAATCTCGGTTTGCTTGATCAGGTTGCGGCCCTTACCTGGGTACAGGAGAACATCGCGGCTTTTGGCGGTGATCCACATAACGTCACGATCTTTGGGCAATCTGCTGGTGGGATGAGTGTTGGCTCGTTACTCTCGATGCCACGAGCCAGGGGATTATTCCGCCGTGCGATTGCTCAGAGTGGAGCTGGTCATCATGCTATTTCAGCCATAAGTGCACAGAGGGTTGGTCAGTATCTTGCCGAGAATCTGGGCGTCGAGCCTACAATAGAAGTCATTGCAACTGTACCTTCTGAGCGGCTACTGGCGGCCCAATTGGCATTGAGTGCGGCTGTGTTTGAGCATCCCGACCCGGCACGTTGGGGCGAAGTTGCGGCAAATCTGATGCCTTTTGAGCCGGTAATCGATGGTGATATCCTTCCTGCTCGCCCAATCGACCGCATCGCCACTGGTGCAAGTGCTGAGGTCGACATTATGGTTGGCACCACCACTGAGGAAGAGCGCCTGTTCCTGGTTCCCAACGGTACGATCAATGCCATTAACGCGGATATGCTGGCGGGCGCGATCGCCATGTATGGACTCCCGGTGGCCGAGACGCTGGCGACCTATCGAGCAACGCGCCCCGAGGCCAGTGCAGGAGACGTATACGAGGCCATTCTCACCGATTGGTTTTTCCGCATTCCCGCCATTCGTCTGGCCGAGGCGCATGTGAAAAATAATGGACGTACTTATATGTACGAGTTCGCCTGGCGTTCGCCTGCATTTGATGGGCAGCTCGGCTCGTGCCATGCCCTGGAGATCCCGTTCGTCTTCGACACACTCGCCATTGAAGGTATGGAAGTGCTTTTGGGAGATGCCCCTCCTCAGCAGACGGCAGATGCGATGCATACCACCTGGGTGAACTTTGCCACGCATGGCGATCCAGGCTGGCCCCTCTATGACATCGAGCAGAGGCCAACAATGCATTTTGATGCCCATTCAGATCTCCTCAAAGATCCGCGCCACGCCGAGCGAACACTGTGGGAAGGTCGGCGCTAGAGGGGCGCAAGATGTACGCTAGTCCTCGCTCTTGTTCTGAGGCTGGATAAGTTCAATGGCTGTGTAGGTTATATTATCCCATGCGTTATGGATGCCGATGAACAGGAGCAGGATCGTTCCCGCCGCGATGATGAAGAGTGCCGGTACAGGATAGATCAGGAGGAGAACTGCCGCAATAATGAAACCTGTGTAGGAGGCAAGTGGGAAGATGGTATGCCATAGCCAGTCTTCCAGCACCGGTTGATAGCTCGTCTGATGACGGGCCCGTCTTACAACGATCACGTCGTATACCACTCCTCCCAGGCCAGATAGACCGAGCAGCAGGCTCACGGGCCAGAGTGCTTTCCAGGGAGCACTGAGAAGCGCGGCAACCAGCAGCACAGCACCAAAATGGATGACATTTGGTGTGCTGAATGTTGCAATCCCGTCCCCAGGCATCAATGTGCGCCATCGCACTCCAGCGATCAAAGTAACAACCACAAATATCAAGCCCGTCAGCGTCGCAGCGGCTGTACCAACGATGACGTAAAAGTTTTGCCATGCGGCAAGCGGTGATAGGATGGCCCCTTGCATAATAACCCCCTCTATGTTTCAAGAAAAAATGACCTCTTCCTTATCCTATCATATCTTGCCTTATGCTGAATCAGAAGCCAAAAGTGCAGCCAAACCCACTCACCCGTGCGGTTTATACGGGGTATACGAACGGATACGGACACTCAATTTGAGGTGAAAGCCTTGGCACATCTTCTTTCGATGCATCTATCTTTTTTCTCTTCTAAACCACCAAATTTTTGTCTAGATTTCTAGGGCTATTATACTTCTTTGGCGAATTTGAAAAGCCCTGGCTAAGGAATTAAGAAGCAGGGCTATTTCATTCTCGCTTTCCTTCCGGATATGGCTCGCA
>JACDAE010000485.1 GCA_013695595.1 Ktedonobacteraceae bacterium
GCGTATACCTTCAGGACGCTGCTCTGGTCCTCGGTTGCGTAGTAGCCGTAGAGATCTTTATCTTCCAGCCCGACGGTTTTGAAATGGATATCGTCGAGGACCGTCCATTCGATGTCGGCCTCGCGGATCATACGAGGCAGGCTCGGCTCCCACACGCGTTCAGCGATCCACATGCCCGTTGGCTTCATACCAAAGTCGTGCTCAACACGCTTACTGAGACGGCGAATCTGGGCTATTTTATCGGCATCGGGAATAGCGGGTAAAATCGGCTCATAGTAGCCTCCACCCACGATTTCGACCTGACGGCGTTGGACGAGACGAGCAAGGCGTTGCAGAAAGTCTGGATGAGCCTCGCCCAACCAATCCAGCAATGAACCTGTATAATGTAGCGAGAGACGCACGTCTGGATGATGCTCCAAGGCCACAAGCATTGGGAAATAGGCTTCCTCATAGACCTGTTGAAAGACCCAGGGGAAGTTGCCCACAGGCTGATGATTATGCAGCAGCAGCCCGAAGTGGATACTATTGGTATGCCCTGTTGTCATAAAAGTAAACCTTATGCAAGAGAGTAGGGTGACGCTCTACAAAGAAAGGTGTGCTTGAGTTAACGCGTATTGTTTTGTTTCACTATTTCACTATATCACACAGGTTCCTATCCATTGCGCTCATGAACATGTTCCAAATACCCATCATGTCGCAAATAGGGTAGGGCACCCGATTATGCAGTTTAAATAAATATTCTAGCTACCTGCGTTGTGGGAAAAGATCATCACTGTAGGAAAGCCATTTAGTATTCCGGGGGGATGCCATCGCTGCATCGGCCTGTCATCGGCCCCGGAATACTAAATGGCTTTCCTACAGTGATTGTGTTTGGTCCATCATCGTGATATCCACATCAATTTTTGAAACAGCATGAATCGCGTCCGTCATTTATGATCCGGTGGCCCCAGGTGGATAAATCCCGGACGCGGTAGAACCGGGTGCCCTACCATGCTTCGATCATTTCATGTGATTGATGCATATTCACTCCTCCGGGTTCATAAATGACATAACTCGTCATAATAGGCAAATGAGCTTCCCTCACCTATTTTCTTTGTATGTATATGCTCCCAAGGGCTATTTGCTCACGAGATTAAAATGTGAGATCATGGCTTTGCTGCGCGTTGTTGAGTGGTTGGTTGATAGATGGTATAGCTCGTCACCCGGCCTTTCGCTGTATATTTTGCGTAAACGATGTGCGAGATGGGGGCACATTGAGCCATCAAGGTGGCAAGGGTGCTGTCAGCCTGGGCGACATACGCCGCTTTTGGTGCGTACCTTCCTACTTTCTGAACATAGAGTCCATCGCGAACCTGTCCACGGATCTTTTGTGCTGCTATCCCATCAGCCGGGTTCGTACTGTTGCCTGCCTGCATACCTGCGCAGAAGGTAACTTCATCGGTCGCTTTGATGGTGGAACATGAGATAGCTTCTCTGGTCTGAAAGATCAGGCGGTCACAGGTCCAGTAATCAGAATAGATCGCGTTAATATGGAGGGCTCTCAAGCGTGAGATAATGCCATGCTCATCTTGATTATAACGGATTGTCTCTGGCACATTGAGGTGCTGATCGATGGCCTGGGTGGCAAAGATATCTTGATTGGCTGTGACGGGAGGCGTAGGAAAGATGCCCGTAAACGTATTGATGGTGCCCAGCAGAAAGGTGATGCCGATCAGCAGCAAAATGCCACGCCGCAGCACAACGCTGAGGTATGCCAGGCGCACGGCCACGGTCACACGAGCGATCCGCAGTGCCAGGGGTTTAACGGCGTTGACCCCGATCCAGAGGGGCCAGAGCAAGGCCGGAGTGGTGACCAGCAGACCAATGAGGTAGCGCGAGGTTGCCACCGGGAAGAGTGCGGCATTGGGACTCAGGACAAAGAGGCCAAAGGTGATGGCGGAGATAGCCAGCAGGGCGAGGCGACCAACCTGACGCACGATGATGGGTTTTTCCTCCGGCGACCAGGTAGCAGTGCGGAAATGGTGCCAATAGGGTTTAAGTGAGTAGAGCGCCAGGATGGTGGCGATAATCCATAAGGCCACGACGCCCAGCGGCCAGAGAGTATGCGTCAGGGTACATTGGATGGCATAGGGGCTACTGAAGCTGAAGGCATGCGCTTGCAAGATCGCTACACCATCGGGTCTGGTCGTTACGGGACACAGTGGGCTGGCGTTGGTCGCGGTGGGCAGGCTGATCTGAAAGGCGTTCCTGATCTGATAGGGTAATAAGACATAGAACGGTTTGTTCATAATGCTTGTAACACCGGAAATGCTGGATACGCGATGAATATTCCAGAAGGTGATAAAAATGTTTCTATCGGGATGTTGAATATTAAAGATAATAAGCGGCCACGCTCCAAGAACAAAGGTCACGATCAGGGTCAGGAGCGGCCAGGACAAGGCTTTGAGCACAGTCCGGTTGAAGATCTCGTTGCGGCAGAAGAGCACAAGCATGATTGCACCAAGCAGGATAAAAGGAATGACCAGCAGGTGGCTCCAGACGCCGAAGCCTGCCGCGACTCCCCAACCAGCATATGCAAGCAAGCGTCTTTTACGTTGTGTCTCAGCGGGTGGAGAGAGGCTGAGCCAGACGGAGAGCAGCATGATGAGGGTGCCGGAAACCAACGTCTCCGCATCGCCGCCAACGGCCACCAGTTCGCGCGTCAGGATCGCATCTGATCCCAGGGCTAAGAACAGCAGAATGATCAGCGCCCACATTCTGGTGAAGAGTTGACTGGTAAGCTGATAGAGAAAGAGCAGGAAGAGTGCGAAGAAAAAGATCATGCCCAGTCGTAGTGTAAATGAGGAGATACCCAGAGAGGCATGAAAGAAGTAGAACACAAACGCACCAAGATAGGCCTCGGCGGCTCCCATATAGTTTTGATCATAGAAAAATGTGGGCATTTCGCCTCTGAAGGCAATGTGCAGGGCCATCAAGCCCATGGTGCCCTCATCGCTATCGAGCAGGGGCCAGCCCAGGCGCGTCAGCCAGACGCGTATGACAATCGCCAGCACAATAATAGCGAGGGCACCTATCCAATAAGCACTAAAGCCAGGAAATCGTAGTGATATTCCCTTCCAACGCGACATATGCTTTAAGCTCCTTTTTACCGGATTATATATTCTATGTATTCTACAACATTATGATACAATGGTATTGTGATATAAAACGAATATACTTATTCTTTGGACAAAACTGCTGGTTGTTATAGGCCAATAGGGTTACAGACGAGTATCCCTTTGTATATACAGGCAAGGATATCTCATTTCTGCATGGGAGACAAGGGGTCTAGGCGTTTAAATCTGCTAGGCATTCCATTGATGCATATTAAAAATGCAATTTGGATATTGGGACAATAAACCAACCACCCATCAGGGTAGGGAAGCCATTTAGTATTCCGGGGTCTTTTCATCGGTTGCGTTGCTTGATTGGGTGTGTTGCCTCGGATTAGGGTTGCCCGGAATACTAAATGGCTTCCTTACCCTGATGGGTCTCGTTAAAATCGTTCCACCTGGCCCTCGGTGACGCCGCCAGCGGGATCGATCGCGAAGATGCGGGCATAGGCGGGTTCGGGATGGTGCCGATAGGAGAAGATGAGATACAGGTAGCCGCTGCGTTTGGCCCATTCAATGTCGCGTGCAGATGGATAGGCCTCTGAATGAGGGTGGGAATGGAAATAGATCATGTCGCCATCATAGGCGTCGATGTCATTATAAATGCGTACGATATCGGCTTCACTAATAATTGAGAAGTCATCGGGAAACTCAGCAGCGTTGGCGGTTGGATAGCTCTTCACGACCGTTCCATCCTTGCTACCGAGTGCACCGCAGGCTTCGTCGGGATAGCCTGCGG
>JACDAE010000287.1 GCA_013695595.1 Ktedonobacteraceae bacterium
GCAAAGACCTTTCTGGAACATGGCATCCATGTCGTGTGCGACAAACCCATGACCTTTGACCTCGAACAGGCCCAGGATCTCGTGAAGATGGTCGAAAGTGGCAAGCTTATCTTTGCCCTTACCCATAACTACACCGGGTATCCAACCGTACGTCAGGCACGCTATATGGTGCAGCAAGGCGAGATTGGCACGATACGTAAGGTGCTGGTCGAGTATGTGCAGGACTGGTTGATGCAGCCTGAAGAACGTGGTGGCAATAAACAGGCGGCCTGGCGTACCGATCCCACGAAATCGGGCATCGCAGGCTGCGTGGGCGATATTGGCACCCACGCCGAAAACCTGTTGGAATACATCACGGGCCTGAAGATCGCCTCACTCAGCGCGGACCTCAGCACGTTCGTTGAAGGTCGGGCGCTCGACGACGATGCCAATATTCTGTTGCGCCTGGAAAACGGCGGCAAGGGGATTCTCTCCTGCTCCCAGATTGCGGCTGGCGAGGAGAACGCGCTGAGCATTCGCATCTATGGCAGCAAGGCAGGACTGGAATGGCATCAGATGGAGCCAAATACGCTCATCTTCAAGCAGCCCGGCAAGCCTCGCCAGTTGCTACGCACCAATCAGCCCTATATGAGCGACGAATCGAAAGCGGCCGCGCGCCTGCCCTCTGGTCATCCAGAAGGGTATCTAGAAGCATTCGCCAATATCTATAAGATGGCGATCAGCGATATCCGCCGTGTCGAATCGGGTGAGCAACCCCAGGGTGGCTATCCCACCGTCTATGATGGATTGCGTGGCATGCAATTCATTCAAAAAACTGTGGAAAGCTCACAAAAGGGCGCGGTGTGGGTAGATATGCCACGCTAAATAGGGAAATGTTGGAACATAAATGGTGTGGTGGAGAACGCGGGTTTCTAAAGGGCACCCCTACACCATCAATGAACATTAAATGCATCAGACAAAAATGATCCATTGCAATGGTGTAGGGGTGCCCTTTAGAAACCCGTGTTCACACATCACACCATTCACGCATTTGCGGCGGTGTGTTTCTTGCGCTGCATCTCGGCCTTCACGACAGTAGTACCAATCGCACGTCCAACCAGTACAGGCGTATCCAACGCATCCGCCGCCGATGGGCCAATATCCAGGCGAGGCGTAATTACTTTGTAGGCTTCAAATTCTATCCGGCGCGAGGTATTCCCCACACGCGTAATACGACCCGTCGCCTCAACAAAATCGCCCGCAAAGATGGGGGCCAGCAACTCAATCTGCTCATAGCCCGCCAATAACCCCTCATCACCATCGCAAAGAATAGCCAGTTCCGTCGCTATATCTCCGAAAAGCGAGAGTAGATGCGCACCATTAATCAACTGCCCTCCATAATGGGCATCATGAGCACTCAAGCGCACACGTAATGTTGACTTATATTCTGACTTTTCCGCTGTATTACTCATCTTCTGTTATCCTTTTCTATTCCCTCTGGGGTAGGGCGGTGGCCCAATCCCGTTTCAATAAAAAGAAGAGGTGGCTCAATAGCATCCGCAGCATCGCCACGATTTGGAGCAGGGTAAGCCCAAGGCCCCCGCCACCCATCCACGCTGCCCCTTACCCCTACTATTGACCTTTTTCTCGGTATTTGAACGAGATCGGACGGTGGTCAGCATACGCCCCTACCCCAGCCAATGACTCATCTTAAACACTCTCAAACTAACTAACGTTAGTTAGTTTATGTATAGTATGCCTGAAAATGGAGGGAAAAGCAAGAGAGGGTAAAGCGTCTTGATCGTGGTACAATAGAACTATTCACCTGCGAGACAAAGAAAAGGAAGATGGAGTTGCATAATGCTGCACTATGAAATCGCCCCCGAACTCACACCAGCCTATATCCAGTCTGTATGGCAGACACTTCCCCGGCATATACGTCCGACGTTATTCTTATCTGCGCCCTGTCCAGAACTCAAGTGTGAAGTGACGATTGCCAGTGAGACCTTTCAATATACGGGCAGTTTCAAGTTCCGTGCCGCCTATAATCTTCTCTCCAGCATTCCCCAGCCTCACATTATCGCCGCCTCTTCAGGCAACTTTGGGCAGGCAATTGCCTATGCAAGTAAGCTGCTGGGCAAAACCTGTACAATTGTCATGCCCAACACCTCCGCACAGGTCAAGATCGCCGCCGTCAAAGCCTATGAGGGTAGCGTTGATCTGGTGGACGTGCGTCAGGTCAGCCGCGCTGAACGGGTGGCGCAACTGATGGCACAACGCACGGATGCATTTCAAGCGCAAGCATATGATGATTATCGCGTAGTTACCGGCAATTCGACGCTGGGGCAGGAGATTTTCAATACCACCCACTTCGATGTGATCGTAGCACCGATCGGAGGCGGTGGCTTAAGCTCAGGCATCGTGCTTGCCCGCGACTTTCTACAACACACAGAGACAGAGATCATCGGGGCAGAACCACTCCCAGGCAATGATGCAGCTCGCTCACTACAAAGTGGTCGCTTGATCCGCAATGAACAAGAACCCGCGACAATCGCCGATGGGGCACGCACAGTGAGCCTCGGCAAACTCAACTGGGAGATCCTCCAACACGGCCTCACAGATATTATCGAAGTACCCGATGCACTCACCAGCAGAGCACTACTCCATTGCTTCCGTTATCTTAATTTAAAAGTGGAACCCACAGGTGCCCTGACCATTGGTGCACTCTTTGCCGATCCTGAACGCTTCTCCGGCAAACGAGTCTGCTGTATTGTCAGCGGAGGCAATGTCGACCCCTCCGTCTACGCACAAATCCTTACCACCGAAATATAAAGAATCACACAAATACGCTCCAAATACCTATATTACCGCGAAATCTGGTGCCCTACCAGATTTCGCGGCATGGGCGATCCTACGCGGCGTTAATCGTCAGATTCGCAAATTTAGCTTGCGCCCCAGGCTTCGCATTCTGCATATTGGAGACAAATGGAGCAATAGAACCATTCACATAACTTGTATCAGTCAGGGTCTTCAATACCTGCCCATTGACGCTTAACGACAGGGATGATCCCTTGGCCGTAATGGATATATGATTGATGATCCCTTGCTTCTGAATGGCCGAACTGGGCGTATAATTCACCAGTTTTGCGCTCGTCGCATTCCCATTGCTATCCACGACCCCCTTAAAAATTGCATATGAGCCATCGCCATAGAGTTCGAAGCGATAATACGTTGCCATTTCAGTATTCTGCATCGCGGCACCACGAATATAGAAGCCATATCCGTTGATCGGGTCACCTTGCGAAAGCATCGCATCAACCGAGAGCGTAAAGTCGCTAAAGGTCTTATTGCCCGGCAATGGCTCCCACAGCAATTCATTGCTATCATCTTCTATCACCAGCGAACCGCCAGCGAGGGAGATCGCAAATTTGCCAGGATCGGATTGCAAACTCCAGCCATTGGTATTGTTTGCGAAGGTATCGCTAAACAGTGTTGCGCCCTTCACAGTTCCAGTGTTCAGGTTAGTAGGGATCGTCGCAGCCGCATTCGGCTTCTTCAGCAATGTATAGCCAAAGAATCCTCCTCCTCCGATCACAGCAATTACCAGGAGCACAATCAAGGCAATCATCCACGGTTTTAGGCGACGTGCTGGCAATTTTTCTGGCGTTGCGGACTGGGCATACCCTGGCAAATCGGGGGCAACAGGTGCGACCATTCCGATTGGGAGCGACTGAGGGCCATTTGCCGTCTGCGCTTGCGAGGCATTGAATTGTCCCATTTCTGGATACAACTGCCCAGATCTGGCTGGCGCTCCATATTGCTGGAAGCCTGCAGGAGGCATTCTATAGGGTGCCTGTGACGTGGGCGAAGGTGCCCCATAAGAAGCGGGACCCGTCGAGGGCGCTCCATAGGAGGCCGACGATACAGGACCCATTGGAGGCTGAGCAAATGCCTGAGATCCGATCGGATCTGTCGAGAATGGGCCAGCTGGTCGCTGAGGCGCAAAAGATGGTGGAGCAGATTGATTGGTAGCATACCCATTGCCATCCGTGGAAGGAGAGGGCACTACCGGGGCACCGAAGAAGTTCATGCCTCCTGGCTGCGCTGGAGTCATCGAGGGTGGATTATTGAACGCTTGGGCCTGTGGAGATGGATTTGCAGGTGCCGCTGTAGGAGGAACAGAATACTGGCCCCACGCTGAATTTCCATACTGGTTCTGTCCCTGTCCATTGGCAGATTGTGGGGCGGCACCATTCCATGCTCCATTCGCAAAGGATGGTGCTTGAGCGGCTGGATTATTTCCCTGAGCAGGTGCATTATAGTAACCACAGTTTCTACACGTGGCCTCATTAGGGGGTAGAGGCGCATAACAACGCTGACAGGGCAAGCTTTGTACACCTCCATAAGACGGGTATGAGGACATAAAATAACCTCCCGATGTGTAATCGAAGACCTCTCCATAG
>JACDAE010000543.1 GCA_013695595.1 Ktedonobacteraceae bacterium
ACCTGACACAGAACCCCTCGGCCTACTCGAGCGTAGGATAGAGTCGTAATCCTATCATCACCCTCTTCCTTATCGGCATTCTGGAGCAAATCAACAGGAAAGCAGAAGAGAGAATCAACCTGAGGGCCAGGGAAATCTCCTCTGTGCAACTATTGGCAACACTTCGAGAAGGGCTGTGTTGCAAAGAAAAGCTGATCTGCTAGAGTAGGGAAAAAGAGCAAAAGAGGTCCCTTCTATGAGCAAGCAGAGCCAACATCCGTTCAAGTGGCGTCTTCTCCTATCCTCCAGTTCGTCAAGAGCATTTCTCTTGACTGGACATGGGCATCCCCATATCCCTACAAGGAAGGCTGTTGGAGCATTCCAGCGGCTGTACCAGGAGTGACACAACTGACCTTGCGAAAGCTAACTGGTAAATAGTGTGAAAGTTGGGTCTTCCGCCACTTTGGTGAAATAGACTCATCCACAAGGCGGCGGAGAGAGACTTCGGCACCAGAGGCTCTTTCCCGCCTCGGTGGAATACCTCTGCAATTCCCGATTCACCAAAGTGGCGGAAGACCCGTTTAATGTCAAAGTTTACAGATCATGCACAACTCCATAGGGATTTGAGTACCAGCAACGCTACCTAAGACCCGTTGAACAGTGGCATTGAAGACTCCTACCTCTTGTCGTCATAAAATCATACTACTATAGCAATTATTGTATTTATACGCCGATCAGTATAATATAGAGAGGTGGGCAGAAGGACACATGAAGAACAGAGAAATCGCAGAAGTTGGCACAGGTTTCATGGAGGCGACGTAATCGTACAAGTGAAAAATGCACCGTCTCTCTTTGTTCGGAGTTCTTCGCACCTGACCAATTCTGCGAGAGATACGCATTGTTGCTCTCTCTTACGAAAAGAAAGGAACTGTTGACATGAATTTGAATGAAGAGCAGGTCATAGCCCTCGAACTGACGGATAACGACCTAAAAACCGTCGTTGGTGGATGGGGAGGTGAGCACGACGACGATGATTGGGGTCACCACCGCTGGCATCACGACGACGATAATTGGGGGTACCATCGCTGGCGTCACCACGATTGGGAAGGTGGTGGATATCCCTTCTTCTGCTACCCGGAACCATCCTACTACGGTAGACCATCTTTCGAGGGTGGGCCATCCTACTACGGTGGGCCAAGATGCGACTGGTAGGAAAAGATCCCGTCACGCATTCTTACGCCGAATAAATGACATGAGTCATCTCGAGATACTCCTCTCATGAAGGACTCCTTGTTATAATATCCGGGGGAAAACCTCTGTAAAGCGCTTCGCACGGGTTTTCCCTCGACCATCTCTCCCTTTTCGATCACCACCAGGTGAAAATCATTTCATCTGGTTGGATGCCACTTTTCTCGAGAAAGAAGGTTCACCTTGATAGGTCTCTCTCAACGACGTTGGTTGTCTGCTGGCATGCTGTTTGTATTCCTGCTGGTCTTCTGTGGACAGCATATGAGAAGTGATGCTGCTGGCCCTACAGGATCAGCCTTCTCGTCGGCCCTGCCTGTGAGATCCTCTGTGACCGTACAGGTGGGAAGGGCACACTATCATCCAGGGAATACCATGCACCTGACCATCAAAAACCAGAGCACGACGACGATTTCCTTTGCCGATCACCAAACCAATTGTACCGTGCTTCTGCTGGAGCGACGAGTTGCCAATTCTTGGGAGCCAGTCGCCCCTTGTCAGCTGAAGATCATGACGCATCTCTCTTCTTTACCTGCGGGAGCGTTCTTCCCTGTTGTCCTTTCCCCCTCTGACCACTGGCTGACAGGGCAGTACCGGGCGACATTGGAGTATAGTGTCCAGTCAGACGTGGGAGTCGAGAGTCCAACAGTGGTCTCTTCGAATACGTTTTCTGTGAGGTAAGAGTTAGCCTGTCAATGCACCTGACAATTTGGCAGTGTATCTGGCAGTGGCGTAAAGCCTGCTCGGAAGCGGTGTGGTTAGTTACACCAGGGCTCTCTCTAGACATGGTGCTTCTCTCGTGCCCCTCCTGGTTGATAATCATCAAGTGACCCGGGTAAAGCTCGCTCTGCTTCATCCTCCAAATGGTGCTCGTTGCGACGTAAAAAGAGCAGAAATCCAATGATGAGCAATGCAGCCAGCACAATGGCGATGGTACCTACTGTCCCTGTCAGTCGATGGATATTGTCACCCAGGAAGTACCCTCCGAGTCCATAGAGCGTTGCCCACACAATTCCTCCCGTCGCATTAAAAAATAAAAAGCGGGGCCAGGGCATACGGTTCGTCCCGGCCAGGAACGCGGCGAACGCGCGGAGCACGGCAACAAAGCGCCCAAAGAAGACCACTTTGCCGCCATGTTTGAGAAAGAGATACTGTCCGAGTTTCAACCGACGCTCTTCAAGGCGAAGAAAGCGTCCATAGCGACGAAGCAAACGATGGCCACCTTCACGCCCAACCCAGAAACCGATATTATCCCCCAGGATGGGGTGATATGCGCGACGCTGACATGAAGTGCAAGGGAACTCCTTTTCGATTTCTCAGGAGGAGGCACTGATCTGCTTTACAGGCTGCTGAAGCAAGCCAACTCGCCGCAGAAAACTGGCAGCAGATACTGGAATCTGCTGCCAGTAGAAACTCTTCCATGCGCTCTTTTCTGCTGAGAAAGAACGGATACAACGAGAAATGACAAGCGAAAACTCGCACCAGAAACGTTTCTCAGATGGAATGGAGATGTCCCTTGCATTTGGTCGTAGCTCGCGCATATTCCCCCTTATTAGGAAACAAAGGGGCAATCTCTCTTTCCTAAGGCTCCATCACCGACACGATGTACAACTTCCCCCATGTGATCTGCTTCCCCCGAATACCCGATATGGAAACGCCGCGTGTCACGTGCTTCTTGCCATCGCTCTCCGTTCCATTATAGTGAAGTTCGGCCCACACGGTCTCCCCCTCTACCGCTTCACTGAGGATATCTACCCGGAAATCTGGCATCGTTGAGAAAAAGAAGCTCCAGTTTTTCCGCACACCTGCCTGTCCCGTGAAATTTCTTTCCGGGGAGAATGGCAGTTCACTGCGATAGTCTGGCGCAAAATAGGCCACCATCGCATCCAGGTCGTGGCGATTCGCAGCCTCTATCATTCCTTCAAATACTCCTTTAGCCGATGATGGTGTTTGCGCGTCCTGTACGTGTTCGACCGACATCAGATTTCTCTCTTTCTTGTATGTAGCTCATCTTCGCTCGTTAGGAAACAATCTTCCTCGAAATGCGTTCACGTGCTCTCACTCATTGTTTCGAGGTGAGCACCATTCGTTGCAGGGCGGTGTGCGACCTCCTCCAACGAGGTCAACCGGATGCCGAAGGTGTGGGCGGTGGCAGCCATGTCGTACCCGAGATTAGCGGTATCCATGTAGATACCGTTGCGTATCAACCGACTCATCGTTGGATTGATTGGCTGCATCAGGATGGACATGACACGCATTACAAGCAGAGGAATATGACGCTTTTTCGCCTGGTATCCGCCTGTGCGCTCAAAGATCTCCGCCACCTGATTCATCGTCAGGTTCTCCGGCCCACCAATCTCGATTACCGCGTTGCATGCCTGAGCATCATCCAGCACGATAGTGACAAAACGCGCAACATCCTCCACCGACACAAAATTGATGGGGTTGTTTCCGCTCCCAAAGATGGTGGTTTTGCCCTGCTTCCGTATAGGCTGGCCTATCAGCTGAAGCCAAAGCTCCATATACGGACCAGGGCGGAGGATCGTAAAGTTCATGCCGCTGGCTCGCAGATATTCTTCAGTACGATACTTGATGCGGAAGAATTCCAGTGGAGAATCGAGACCAACGCCGTGGCCGGACACAAAAACGAAGTGTTTCACGCCCGCGGCCTTTGCCGCATCGATCAGGTGTCGATTGCCCATGTCATCAACTGTCCGAGGATTGTTGTCACCCTTTCCGTCTAGCGCATGTGCGGCTGCCAGCACCTGCTCAACCCCCCGGCAGGCACTCGCAAGAGAGGAGGGATTGCGGAGGTCGCCATTTACGATTTCTACGCCCTGCCACTTCAGGTGTGCAAGGCCAGATGAGTTTCTCGTCATGACCCGTATCGATGTCCCCTGCGCGAGCAGATGCTGAACGACAGCACTTCCGAGATGACCACTGGCCCCAACGATCAATAGCATATCTGGTTCCTTTCTCGTCTTCTTCATCCTTTCTCGTCCTCTTCATGAGCGCGAAGGGTGCACCCGGATGGTGCTTCTCCTTATGGAAGTATAGATGACCCAGCTTGCTTTTCCCACGAGGAAGAGGCACATCTTTCCCACATAATTCTTCATGTGGGGTGATGTGCTATGATAGAGCGAAGGGAATGAGTATCTAAGGACAGGGCATCTATGCAGCAACAAAGCAGCTTCGGCGCACTTCTCAAGCACTATCGTCTGGCGGCAGGACTCTCACAGGAAGCACTAGCGGCCCGTGCCCGTCTAAGCGCACGCACGATTTCCGACTTGGAGCGCGGCATTCATGCCTCGCCGCACACCGACACACGTAGGTTACTGACCGACGCGCTTTCCCTGACGGATCAACAACGTACCTTGCTGCTTGTCTCAGCACATTCGGCGGATGCCTGTGTTGACACGCCTCCACGTTCTCACATGCTTGATTTCCCCGTTCCTCCAACCAGATT
>JACDAE010000552.1 GCA_013695595.1 Ktedonobacteraceae bacterium
GCGGGCGCTGCCCGCAAAACACACACACTCGTAACGAAGCGAGCGCCGTAGGCGCGAGAAAGGACGACTTTTAAATAGCCCTGATAAACTGATGCAAAGATTGCGCGTCAAGAATGGGTATGCTATCATGGAAACAGAGATACGAGAGCGCCAATCAATCAGCCAAAGAAGGAAGCAAGAAAAATGGGAACCGACACCGAATCTGCCTATTTGAAACAGGTAACTATCTTTTCTAGCCTGGACGACGATGAGGTCCACGACTTGATGACCGTAGCAAAGACACGCAGATTCCGTGCGGGTGAGGTGATTTTCCATCGCGACGACCCCGGACAGGTACTCTATATCATCAAAGAGGGCAAAGTCAAAATCTGCCTGATCAGTACTGATGGGCAAGAACTCTCGCTGGTCGTCTTCGGCAAGGGAGAGTATTTCGGAGAGTTTGCCCTGCTCGACGGATTACCCCGCTCGGCTGACGCAATTGCGTTGGAGAACGTCATCTGCTATACCATTCAACGCAACGACTTTCATAACGTGATTATGAAAAACCCTAAGATTGCGATCCAGGTCTTAGAAGTGCTGGTCAAACGCCTGCGCACCACGGATCAGCAGGTTGAAGATCTCATTTTCCTGGATGTTTATGGGCGCGTGGCAAAAAAATTGATGGAGTTGGCCGAAACCCATGGCACAAAGGTCAACGATGGCACGCGTATCGATGTGCGCCTGACGCAACAGGAACTGGCATCGATGGTAGGGGCATCGCGTGAGAGCGTCAACAAGGTGATGGGCTATTTCATGGATCGAGGGGTTATCAGCACAGACAAACACCGCATCACTCTTCACAGCATCACCGACTTACAACAACGCATCTATTAAGTTTGATTGTATACTACCCCAGGCTCTTTCCGCATGGAGGTACCTGCCGAGCCGCGCAACTCTTCTCCTCTAGTATCCAGGAGTTTGCGATATTTTAATGAACGGATATGTATTCTTGGAAAAGTCAGGAACCCGACGCATGCAGAGGCCGGAATATCCAGAAAGGGAATTCAGATGATTTCGAAGCATGATGCACAGCCAGCAGATCCCACAACGAATACAAATATGTCAGCAGAAGAGGACGCATCATTGTCACAGCATGGAGTATGGAAGCGCATGCTAGCATTATTGAAAGAAATGCGCCCACGTCAATGGACGAAAAATCTGTCCATCTTTATTGGACTCGTCTTCGCAGGACAACTTTTTCATGGAGTATCCTTCGTACGTACAGTACTTGCGTTCATCGCATTTTGCCTTGCATCGAGCACCATTTATCTAATTAACGACCTGCTCGACCTGGAGAAAGACCGCCAACATCCCGTTAAACGGCTGCGCCCTCTGGCTTCGGGTAAACTGCCTATCTCCTGGGCGATTGGTGCGCTGGTGGTGCTGCTGCTCTGCACAGGGATCATGACCGCATGCATTTTTAGCGTTCCCATCGGACCAAGGCCAGACATCTTTGCCGCATTTGGAGGAGCCAATATCCTCTTCACGCTCGCGGTTGCCACATATCTGATGTTAATGATCCTCTATAGTATTCGTTTAAAACATATAGTACTGCTCGATGTCTTTATCATTGCCAGCGGCTTTGTACTACGAATCGTCGCGGGTGCCGTCGTCGTCCCCGTCTCTATCTCGCCATGGCTCTATATTGTGACCTGTTTCCTTTCGCTCTTTCTCGCATTTAGCAAGCGCCGGCACGAACTGGTCCTTTTACAGGGTCAGGCCAGCCAGCACCGCCAGATCCTGAAAGAATATAGCATTCCAATGTTAGATCAGATGATCACGATCACCGTAACTGGCACAATTATGTCGTACAGCCTGTACACGATTGAGGGATCGGTCAGTCCGCGCCATCTGATCGCCATCACGCTCCCGCTCGTATTGTACGGGATGTTCCGTTATCTCTACCTGGTCTATATGCGAATGGAAGGGGGAAGTCCAGAGGAAGTACTATTACGTGACCGACACATACTCGTAACCGTTATTCTGTGTGTCGTATTAATTATGATCGTGCTCTACGCACTGCCTCAATGAGAGAGTTTTTGATTGCTTACACGAAAGCTCCTTAGAGGTATCGCATGCTCCCTCTCCTTTGTCTTGAGAGGATGAGCAGCAAAACAGAAAGTATTCATTTATGCAAAGCACGCCTGAGGTTTCAGTACGGGCGTCAAAATTGGTACACATTGGAGAAATGCTTTTATGAAGACATTAATTATTATCCCGACTTATAATGAAATTGAGAATTTGCAGTCGCTCCTGACCGGTATCTTCTCATATGCCCCTGAAACCCATATTTTGATCGTTGACGACAATTCACCAGATGGTACAGGCAAACTGGCAGATGAGATGAGCGCCGAAGATTCACGCATCTCTGTTATGCACAGAACCGGGAAACTGGGCCTGGGCACAGCTTATATCGCCGGCTTCAAATATGCAATCGAACACGCCTATGATGCAGCATTCGAGATGGATGCCGACTTCTCGCACGATCCCAAATACCTTCCTGACTTCTTGAAGGCCATTGAGAATGCAGACCTGGTCATCGGGTCCCGTTATATCAAAGGTGGCAGCACGCCAAACTGGTCTCCCCTACGCCGCATCATTAGTGGTGGCGGCAACATCTATACCCGCTTCGTGCTCGGCATCTCCGTTCACGACTGCACCGCCGGCTATCGTTGTTACCGGCGTGAGGTCCTGGAAAACCTTGGTCTCGATACCGTCCAGGCCCAGGGCTACGCCTTCCAGGTCGAGATGGCCTACCGCGTCTTCAAAAAGGGATACCGCATCGTCGAGACCCCGATTGTCTTCATGGACCGTCGCCTCGGCAAATCCAAAATGTCTGGCAATATCTTCATCGAAGGCTTTACCAGCGTCCTGCGTTTGCGCTTCAACAAGCCAGCTCCGACCACCAATCAGCAGCAGAAAAGCTCGTCAGAAATCGTTAGCATTGTTGAGGAACCATCCGTCGTTCAAAACTAATCGTGGACAAAAATTTATATATAGAAAGAGCGTCACCGATGTTGTATCGATGACGCTCTTTCTATATGTCACTGGGGATGTTACCACCAGTTCTCATTATTTTCCTGATTTAGCTGCTTTGCGAGGCTTGTGAAGACATTCATGATGCCGGCATCACGCTCAACGGCAGGCAACGGAAGATACGAATTCACATTGTAGTCGTTGTCGGCCCAATCCGCCAACTGCCAGACATTGCTGCCTGCTCCACCTGCGTCATAGAGAGTATCCAACATATCCCGATACCAGGTAACACGGGTTGTTCCAAACGCGGGATCGGTTGGCTGCAGCAGGGTTGTTCCAGCAGGATTGTAGAGCGCGACATTGCGATCAATGCCATACTCTTCCATCACAACCGGCTTCCCAAGCTTCGTGCCTTCTTTGGTAATGGAGCGAATCAACTGCTTCGTCTGTTGCAGAGTAAGGTTGATCCATGACGTATTAGGATACGGATGGAACGTGAAGAAGTCGACGTTGGGTACACTTTGCGTGTACAAAGGATCAACAGAGCCACCCCACTGAAAACTCTGGACGCCATCGCCTGCTGGAATAAGACCATGCGCCTCGGCACCAGCTGACACCATATGCTGAGGGTCCAGGCTTTTAATATACTGGCTCATCGTCGCAATCCAGGTGCGCAAAACCGTTCCTGTGGGATCACAATACTGATGGTTGGGGGTAGGATCATCCCCACAACTGATGTTTGGCTCATTCATCAGCTCCCAGGAAAAAATGGTGGGATCATTCTTGTATGCGACGCCACTTACGGTATTGACGCGATTCACCAGATGCGCAACAAAATCTTTGTAGACCTGCTGAGCCTGCGGATTGGTAAAAAACAGGAGCTTGTTGGGCAGGCCAAGCCAGTTTGCAACCGCCTGAATACCGCCGTAATCGTTCCAATAATTCTCCATAGGCAGGATCACACGCATGTGATGACGCTGGGCGCTGGCAACGATATAGTCCAATTTCGCAAAGGTGGTTTCATTAAACACGCCCGGCGCGGTCTCAAAGGCCGAAGGATCCGATGCGATATTATCAAACGCCCAGGTACGTAAGACGGTCAGACCTGCACGTTCCGCCTCCAACATCTGGCGGTCGATCTGCTGTTGCCAGGGAATAACCGCGCCTTTGAGGAGCACATTTCCCTCGCTCGTTTGCTCGTCGTGATTGAGCGTCTGATCATTACGCGTGAAGAGATCGTATTCATTCCAGCCAATATAGCGGAAAGAACGATTCCCGTCCGTAAACAGGGTACCATTCGTATGCACGATATGTTCTGGTCGGAGATGGTTCGCAATCTGCACGTCCGCCTGGTCAGTGACCGCAAACTGCGCATCGCGTGCAACCACTCTCAATGTATAGACATTATTAGGAAGCTTCGCCGAATCGATCTGAGCGGTATAGGTAGTAGGAGTGGTAGCGCTGGCATGCATGGGAAGAGAGAGTGATCCCACTTTCAGCGTTACACTGCGCAATGCAAAGCGCGGATCGGCCTGCACCTGGACGCTCACGGTAACTTTGCCCGACAAGATCTGATCAAAGGTAGGATTCGTAATGTGCACCTGCAACTGGCTATCCTGCACCAGGACGCTGCGCTGAATCGTAATCGTCGCACCACTCGAATCGGTTGCCGTGATAGAAAGCGCCTTGAGACCCTCGCCCTCGCGCCAGATATTCCAGGCACCGGTATAGAGGCCACTCGTTGCATCCAGGGTCAACGAACCTGATTGCGTTGGAGTTTGAAAAGTGACGCTAGTAATCGTATGGCCCTGCGGTGCCGTCACCTGTGCCTGGATGGTGTAGCTCTGACCCTGAGGCACGCTCAACGTGTCATCGATTTGCGGCGTGACAACACGCACAACGGGGCCAGTGGCGGGAACGAAATGGACATTATCAAAATAGAGAGGCCCATTATACGTAGCACCTCGCCCAATTGCAAGCAAGAGAAATTCCTTCGTCGTCGTGAAATACGATCCGGCGCTGGGAAAGTCCTGGCTGGACGGGCTAATATCGAAAGTGATCGTATTCCAGCCCACCTGGAGCGGTTTAGGATTGACGGGTGCCATCCACGGGTCATTAAAGACTGGCTCCGACCAGATGTTTGCCACGGGAGCATAAACATCGTAGCTGATGGCAGAATAGGCAGTCAGATCGATAGGGTTATAATTATTGATCACCTCATCGACACCAGATTGATCCCACCCGCCATTGGTAAGATTCACTGGAAGAGCCAGACTGTGAGTCCCTTCGGTGGCCTGAGCGGTACTCTGGGATGGTTGACCGGCATTATTACTCAGCCAGGCCGGGGCGGTGAACCCATCGACACCATCCTCAAAACCATAAAACGGGGCAGTATCTGCGTGTGCCACCAACATGTTGCCACAGAGGGTGGTGAACATCATCGTAAGGATGCCCACACTCATGAACAAAAGCATACCAATGCGTCGTCGCGTCATAGCGTTCAATCTCCTGTCACTGGGATCTTCAAATCATCGCTCATGTTTCAATGAAACGATACTTTTTCATGGTTAAATTATGATATAGCAATCTTACTGGCATGTCAAGGCAAGAAATCAGAATATGATCAGTAATTCCGTTATTTGCACAGGAGGGATGTGACGGTTTCATTCATTGAAACGCAGATATTTTCAATGAATGCGAATGAGCAAAAGGGGAGAAGAGAATGGAGATTAGCGATGGCGACGAGGTGAACGCTTTTTTTTCTTTTTGTTGGAAGGATAATCGGGTTCCTCATCCTCGAGTTTATAGGGAGTATCGATACCATCGATACGGCGCATCTTTTGGCGATGTTGAGAGAGGATAGCCATATCGCGTGGGGCGGCCTGCACGTGCTTCACAAGGTGGCTCGTTGTTTCTACCGTCCCACCATGTTCAGCCACGGTCTGGCGAATATCTTCATCATCGCTATACATCTGCACCAGACGGCCTGCGGAACGAGCCTCGGCAGACAGGCGTTTAATAACGCTATCGGCGGTCTCGCCATATTGTGAATACATGATACGAATATGCTCCTCGTGGCTGACCTGTTCATGTTTACCGTCGCCATCGAAGACAACAATCACCCGATGGGTGGTGTGACGGTAGCGATTTTGCAATTGGCGAATCAGCAACACGCGAGCGTCAGCCAGGGAGCGCATTTCCAGAGACCGGAACATAAAATTATTTTTGATCACATTATAGCCATCGACGAGAATATCACATGGTTTTTCAGCTCTCATCATACATATCTCTTCCTCAACAACACCTGGCAGTGAAACATCCGACCTGTCACGCCAGCAATACCCTTACGCACATTTCATCCAGCAGCACAGCATTATATACCCTAATAAAAAAGAACTTTCACATATAATACATCGATTTGTCATAATTGACCAGCGACCCGAATTTGGAAGCCATGCCGAGCTATATATAAAGGCCGAGAGCTGATCGGCGTATGATGAAGCATTTCAAAGAATAATAAGGAAGGGAAGAACCTAGAAAAGGGTGCGTAAGAAGTGCCAGAGAGCGGTAAGCCTGGAACGGATATCGATGTGCAGCAGGTTATACACATAGAGATTTACGTCTGCCACAAGCAAAGAGGCAACAATGATAGCCAGGAGTAAAATAACGACGAGGAGAACACAGATGAGCAAGGCGCGAAAAAGCCTCTGCCTCCCGCTTGCCAGGTGTTCTGGACGAGTTGTGATTTTGTCGATCTGCCGTCCACGATCAGGCTGTGTAGCAATGGCATCTATATCTAGTGATCTGCTACGATCAGGTCGTGTGGCAACTTCCTCAACATCTGATACTGTCCCACGATCGGGCCGTGTAGCAATGGCATCTATGTCTGATGATCGACTCCGGTCGGGCCGAGTTGCGATAGCATCTATATCAATAGAAGATGATGTAACAACAGTTCCCGCTGATCGTGTGGGAGAGTGAGTTTGGGTCGAAGAGCTAGACATAATGTTTGTAGGGGAAGCTTCCTGAAAGCGACCAGGGTGTATAGGGACCAGTGAATATGGGAGAGAGTATGCATCTGCGGGAAAGTTGGTATCGTTGGAGAGAGGGGTTGTCCCTTCCAGAGGTGGAGTTGGTGAGCGAAAAGGAACGTGTGTTTCGTCTGCACATTGTCCACAGATAGAATGAGCGTCATCCCAACAATTGGGGCAAGAGGGACGGCGGCAGCGGAAGCAGAAGTGGCACATACTCAAAAAAGCCGACTCCAGGGCCATGGGAGGAGTTTGTAGCAGATAGGCGTGCAGGCGTGCAGGTGCGTAGGCAGCCTGGCAGATGGAGCATGAAATGGTACCTTCAGCGGGAAGAGGGGCAGAAGGCGAGGGCAATCCTACCAGCGGGCGAGAGATAGAGCGCTTCACGAAGACCTCCCAGGCGAAAGCCAGACATTTATACCATTTCCTTTTTTTCCATTATACGTTATGAGAGCCGCGACAATCCAATTTGCAGAGCATATGCCAGAGGAGGGTACTATCTGTCAGGGCTTGAGAGAGGAATGAGTGATATACCGAGGATTATTTTTTAGGGGAGATGCCAGTATCTTCAAAATTGGGGAGTGAAAGGGCTTGACAGGTGCGAGGAAGTTTGATATTATCCTAATCACGCGAGTGAGTGTGAAACAAAAGCACAAGCAAGCGGAAAGAGGAGCCGTGGTGTAGTGGCCTAACATGTCTGCCTGTCACGCAGAAGATCGCGGGTTCGAATCCCGTCGGTTCCGGTCGCACCAGTGTTCTGTCACAAGCAGACCCCTGGTTTCATCGAATTCCATGACCCCGTTCAGCATCCGTAAAACAGGTAAAAATGCTGGACGGGGTTTTATTGCAGCGATGATCTTATTCTCCAGATCGTAATACAAACCACCTGGTTCCAAAATAATGGTCACCATTTCATACCTTTCTTCAACCGTCGCCACATCCCACAATGCAGCCATGCCTGGGAGATGCTCCCCAGCTTCAATCACTTCATCATACGTTATACCATCGACTTCAGGAGCATCCAATTGTTTGAGAGTCAGCACGACTGCCGCCATCTCTCCCTGAAATTCTTCGTCATCAATATAGCCCTCACGATGCTGTTTCAGGATACGGCTCCGTTTCAACTTGAGGCGCTCTTTCTCTCGCTCGATATTGTCAGGCGTGACTCCTGCTTTGAGCGCTTCTGCCTGCATACGATGTCGAATGATCTCGCGCCAATTCTCAGGTAAGACCAAACGTTTGAGCAACTCGCCAAAGTGCGCGTCAACCATATCGATACGAATCATTAAATTGCCGCCCGCCGGGCAAGGAATACGCCGTGCTTTTGCCGCATCCCGATAGTATTGCCGCTGATTGTCTGGAGTATTCCCTGTATCACAGCGCAACTTTAAACCGCAATGAATACAGGAGATATAACCCGCAAATTGATAGACACGCTTCACCGTCTCTGTGCGCGTGCTTGCATGATGCATTGATTGCGTCATGGAACGTATCTTCTGCCACTCGTCATAGGTAAATGCGGCTGGATGTAATCCCTGAAAGCGCTGGTCCTTATACTTGACAACCCCTCTATCATCCCCAGGAGCATATGCAGCATAAAACTCATTTCGAAGCATACCTGTTACGGTATCCTTGTTAAAAAGCCTGGCCCCAAAGCGCTTACTACCAGTACGATAGCCTGCCTCATTCAAGGCATCAGCTATTTTGTCAGCTCCTACTCCTTTCATGCGTAGCTCGCCAAGCATGCGCAAACCTGGAAAGGTTTCGGGATTATGCTCTGGCGGTAACTTCGGCCCCGTCGAGCGGTATCCGAACGGAATATCACCATTATAGAGTCCTTGCGCTGCACGCTCTCCCTTGCCCTTACTGGTGTGTTTTGCCAACATATCAGAGAAATAGGCTGCGAACGCAGCCAGGATAGTTAATTGCAATCGTCCTTCGGGTGTCGAGTAGTCGATATGTTCGGATAAGGAGATGAAGGCAGTATGGTTATCTGCAAGAATGCGAAAACTCTGCAATGTGACCATCACATTGCGTGACCAGCGATCCAGGGTATGAACCATTACGACTTGCACACGCCCAGCAATCACATCATCCATCAAACGCTTAAATGCTGGACGCTTCGCAATTTGTTCTCCACGAGCACTTCGTTCATCATCCTCATAAAAAATTGGCTCCGGCAAACCACGGAACTTTGCTGAGTCTTTAATAGCTCGCCTCTGTGCATCGATGCTATAGTTATCCTTCTGCATCTCGCTAGAACGCCGTACATAGCCCCCTACAACAACAGTAGCAGTTTCAAGATTCTTAGGCTGCATCCG
The DNA here is from genome assembly GCA_013695595.1 of Ktedonobacteraceae bacterium. GTDB lineage: Bacteria > Chloroflexota > Ktedonobacteria > Ktedonobacterales > Ktedonobacteraceae > JACDAE01. The sequence goes on from JACDAE010000552.1 coordinate 9,368, forward strand.
ATATTTCTCCTTCTGACGTAGATGAGAGAGAAAGCAATTTCAGGGTATGTGGATCTTTCTCTCGTAAACAACGCACTATAATACGTGCAAACAATGCACACAACGCTACGACATCCGACGACAAAATTTCTTGCGGCTGAATGGCCCCTTCGTTCTCGTTTGACATGTATTGCACTCCTTTGTTATCTTGAAAGCAAAACTCTCTCATCATTTTTCAAGTATAACAGGAGTATATTTTCAGATAGTGCAAGGCACACATTTCTATACATAGTTCATATGTATCGCCGATGTGCTTGCTGAGCAGAGGCAGGGACACATTATGTAAGCTTTATGTAATTGCAGTAGAACCCCTACCACTCAAATTATCCCGCAGAAATTCGTTCTGAAACGCTGCAACCTCTCCTCTGGCTCATCATAGTCAGACGCACATGGCTTACTTATCCATCTATTAACAATCTTGTCTGATGCATTTAAGCATGTAAGCCTGTTAAATACTATCTCCTTTCAGCCTGACTTAGCGACGTATAGAGTGCCTGAGAAGAGTATACAGGAGAACTCAGATAAAAATCAAGTCCTAGAGAAGTAATATTGGGTGTAGTTGACGCGGTAGAAGAGCATGACTATAATAAAATAGCTACTAAAGCAGAGGAGAGACCCGTGCTGCAAGATGATGAAATGTTCACCGCTCAAGAAGTCGCGCAAATAATGAAGGTAAGCCTGAAGACTGTACGGACATGGGTGCAGGAAGGGAAACTCGCGACAATCCCTATCGGTAAAAAGGAATATAGGATTAGCAGGAATGATTTAAATGCTTTTATTGCCGAGCAAAGAAAGCTGCGTACGCCTAATATTAGTGCTGATGGTAGCGATTAGTGCCGTCGGGAGATTATTTTCTAGCTATTCAGAAATGTATCGACCCATTGAAAACCATGATAGAACGCGTCACCAATTTCTAGTTGAAGGGGGATAAGTCCGAGGACTAATGGGAAAAAGAGAAGGGCATCATTCCTTGTTTCTACTTGTAGCCACGAAGTATGAATGAGAGAAACTAATCGTTGATACTCATGATTTCTGAAAAATATATCTGCAAGTGCCATCAAATTCTGATTATACCCGTAGTAATCTTTTAGAGTATGAGCAATCTCTTCCGCTCGGTCCCATTGTTGAGCTTCTGCTAAAGAGATGGCAAGAGCACTCAATGCCTTTGCTCGTCGATTCTCCCCCTCTATATCATGAGCAACCTTTTCTGCTCGATCCCACTGTTGAGCTTCTGCTAAAGAAATGACGAGAGCACGCAACGCCTCTGCTCGTAAATTAAACTCCCCTCCATCATCTATAGTATGAGCTACTTCTTCGGCTTCTGCCCATAGTTGCTCAGCTTGGTCCCACAATTTGGCTCTTACTAAAGAAATAGCAAGAGCACTCAATGCCTTTGCTCGTCGATCCTCCCCCTCTATAGCATGAACGATCTCTTCCGCTCGGTCCCATTGTTGAGTTCCTGCTAAAACATTGACAAGTATACTCAAAGCAGCATCTTGCTGGTTACCTTTCCCTATAGCATGAACAGCCTTTTCTGCTCGGTCCCATTGTTGGACTTCTGCGAAGGTACTAACAAGTGTATTCAAAACCGAAAATCGCTCAAAATCATCCTTTATCGTAGAAACGAACTCTTCAATTTCTTCCCATAGTTTTTCGGCTTTTTCCCACAGTTCAGCTCGTGCTAAAGCACGACCCAGGGCACTCAATGTATTAACTTGCAGATAGCCTTTCCTTATCACATGAGCCATTTCTTCCGCTCGGTCCCACTGTTGAGCTTCTGCTAAGGAGGTAATAAGCGCCTCCAACACCAAAATTTGCAGATAATCATCATCGATAGTGTCAGCGAACTCTTCCGCTCGGTCCCACTGTTGAGCTTTCGCTAAGGCGATACCAAACGCCTTCAAGGCCCAGGTTCGCGGGTCACTCCCCGTCATAAGATGAGTTATATCTTCTATAACATAAATGACTTTTTCAGTTCGGTCCCACTGTTGAGCTTTCGCTAAAGAACTGGCAAGGGCGCTCAACGCCTCTGCTCGCGGATAGCTCTCCTCTATAGCACAAACGATCTCTTCCGCCTGTTTCCACTGTTGGGCTTTCGCTAAAGAACCGACAAGGGCACTCAACGCCTCTGCTCGCGGATAGCTCTCCTCTATAGCATAAGCTACTTCTTCGGCTTCTATCCATAGTTCGACGTTTGCTAAAGAACTGGCAAGGGCACTCAACGCCTTTATTTTTTGGTTATCATCATCTATTGAATATATTAGTCTTTCAGCCTCAATACAAATCATTCTAGCATGCTCCTCGTGTTGAGCTTTTGCTAAAGAAATGGCAAGGATACTTAAAACCTCGGCTTGCAGAGTACTTTCCTTTATAGTATGAGCAACCTCTTCGGTTTCCGCCCATAGTTTTTCAGCTTCTATCCATAGTTCAGCCTTTGCTAACGCACCAGCAAGAGCACTTAATGCCTTAGCTCGCTGGTCGTCTTCTTCTATAGTATGGGCAGCCCTTCCGGCTTCTGTCCATAGATGAACTTCTGCTAATGCGCTAACGGCTATATTACAAACATATGGGTCATCTATTTCTATACTATGAGCTACCTCCTTGGCTCGAGACCATAATTGAGCTTCTACTAATGCACTAATAAGTACACTTAACATATTAATTCGCTGATAGCTTCCCTCTATAGCCTGTGTTACTGCCTCTGCTCGTTTCCATTGTCGAGCTTTTGCTAAAGAGTTGGCAAAGGCACTTAATGCTTCATCTCGTTGGTTACCCTTCTCTATGGAGTGAGCGACCTCTTCAGCTTCTGCCCATAGTTGCTCGGCTTTCTTCCACAATTCAGCTTTTGCTAACATACTGGCAAAGGCACTTAATGCTTCAACTCGTTGATTACCCTTCTCTATGGAGTGAGCGACCTCTTCAGCTTGCTCCCACAGTCCTGCTTTTGCTAACGCACTGATGCGTGCATTCAATAACTCGGCTTGTGGATAGTCCTTCTCTATGGAGTGAGCGACCTCTTCAGCTTGCTCCCACAATTCCGCTTTTGTCAGAGAACTGACGAGTATACTGAACACTATGTCTTGTTGATAGCCTTCCTCCATTTTACCAAAGATTTCGGAAGCTCTAAAGTAGATCTGCACACGTTCTGCACCTCGCTCTGGCTGCCCTGCCATATGTTCAGCTATAAGAACCAACACCTTGACTTTATATATAGGATCAGTTAATAACTCGGCTAAGCCTAACACCTCTTGCTCCCTTCCAAGAATGAGAAAGAGCTGAAACATCTCCTGTGGATACAAGTCAGCGCGACTCCTCAAACTGCTACGTAGCAAAGTGTAACACCAGAGACGAGGAAGCATCGCAATCATATCTTCCAGTGTGACACCACTCTTCGCTGCCGCTTGACGACCTCGATCCAAATCCTGAACATAGGAACGGGTACTTAGATTACAACGCTCCTTGGCATGCCCATAACTTCCCCCGTCCAGTACAGTGAATAACTGTTGCCACTCGTGAGCATAATAGAGATGAGTAATATAATGTTGGCGTGCATACTTCCGTCTTCCCTGCTCTTTCAGGTCGCTACTATCTTGCCAAATCAGCGTGAGATCATCTCGTTCACACCACTCAGCCAGATGCGCATGCTGGCCTTCCTCCTCCTCAATTGAGAAGATATATTCTTTTCGAAGATTTTCTGCATCTTGACGAAGATAGTCTCGCAATTTCAAGTGAAAGAGAGAGTATCGCCGTTGAGCATCTTCTGTAACGAGTCCTCCTAATTTGGCTATTCCATCGCGCAGCTTATAATCTTCCACCTGTAAGATATCCTTCATACATAGTAAGGGCATTGGCTCTTGCGCCGTCAACAAAATTCCAAGAACTGGATAAATCACTCGCTCCCAAAGCTGTCCCTGACGCTTCAAGCGCTCCAAGGAAAGGCTAAAAATGTTGGCAGGATTTGCGGTAACGTGCGTGATAATGGAGAGAGAATCAATCGCATCATATGCTATTAATTCCTTTGCGACTAAGTCGAGATAGAGGGCATTTTCACCCATGATTCTGTAAAACTGATCTGCCACTACCTGTTTGAGAGAAACATGACGATGCTGCAAAATACGATCAAAGTCCTGACGACTGAGATTTGGCAATCGGTATTCATCATGTGGTTTGAGCAGTTCAAGCGGTTTCATCGCATCATTGGGACGTGTTCCCAGCACGAAAACAATACCAGCGGGGGGATTCGTTGGGAGGAAACTCAGGTCACGTATCCCATTGAAATCCTCTTCAAGTTGATCCAACCCATCAACAAAAATGATTTCCTGCCCACCTTGATTTGCAACATCAGTAAGTGCTTTGGGGAAATAATCACGCAATGCGGCACGGTTATCGCTGGCAACATAGAGATCGGAGAGTTTATATTTGAGGATGAGACGAGCCATCAGATTTCGCAACAGTCCGACTTGATGATCTGGACCAGGATTGATGGGGATGAAATGATACGCGACTTGTTCGACTCCATAAATTTCAATCAGCTTTGCGATGATACTGCTTTTTCCTTGCCCTGCATGGCCTGTAATCGTGACATACCCTCCTGTCTGTAATCGCTGATTGATCTTCTCCTGAACCTTTATAAGCTCCTGTTGCCGCCCTACAAAGCTTTCAAGGCGATCTTTCAGAAAACCGTTATGGTCAGCAATAAGTGCATGTAGCCTTCTTTCTTTTTCACTCAAAACCTTATTTTGTTGTGGCGACAAATACTCTTCAATAGTTGTGCGTATTTCGGCAACAATAGTTGTAAATGCGGCATCTTTATTTTCCCATAATGCAACTGGTCGCTGATCACGAGGTAAACAGAGGAGAGTTTCAATAGGAGCACCATAGAGATCGACTGGATGTAACAAAACGGGAATAACAAGTACCCCTTCTTCTTGTCGGGCTAATGCCAGTTCCATCTCTCTGTTGCAGTCATCTGAAGCAAGAAAATCAGCACTTATCAGAAGGATAATTAAAGAGGCAGACTCAAGGTGTTTATCATGCTCCTGTTGCTTGTTCATTCCAACAAGCGTTTTCCGATGATGCCAGGGCATGATTATCCCCTGTTTTTTCAACAGAGCGAGGTGTTTTTCGAATTTCTGGAGCAATACCTCGTCTTCATCGGTGGATGCACACGAGATAAATACCGACAGAGGTGTCACAAATTCAGGCGCTTTTTCCATGCTTCGACCTTCACAAAATGGATGCCACTATTTGAATAGATTGCGAGTATTATAACGCCTGGACGGTAGTTCAGCAACATTATCAAATGCGAATACAAATAATTCGTTGCCTTCTGTTAATCAGAAGTGTCTTCCTTCGCCCTCTTAGTGCAGATTAAAAAAGCTCTTGCCTAATCAGGCGGAAACCTCTGCTGATCCATGCAAAGATAAATGGCTATACAACGGCAATAGTGATATAACAACGATTTTGCTGAAGATGAATGCGCGAAACAATAGCTTCCGGGGAAGATACCACATTTTTGCCAGCATTCCATGCTAATCTCTTGATTTCATCGTTATTGTGCAAGTAAACTTACACATACCCACAAAAGTTTCTAACAGATATCCCAAGGAGCCAGCACAAGAGTTGGACGACAGCGATGATCAACCATAGGAACGCTGTGCAAGACGCACGACCAGTGCTCGCTCTTCCGCGCCAAACCAGGGTGGTTCGCCTGCCGCCGCGTTTTCCAGCATGCGTTCGGCATGGGAGGTGGCTGGGATGGTGACATGGCAGCGTGCATCGCTCAAAATCCATTTGAGTAGCGCCTGCGCCCACGTCATCACACCAAACGATCTGAGTGGAGAAAGTTCTCTTTGCGCAGGGGGATGCCGCATCAAGGTGCCCTCCGCAAAGGGACGCATAACGACAACACCCAGGCCTAGGTCAGCGGCTAGCGGTAAGATAGCGCGTTCAACCTCGCGCTCAAACGGGTTATACGGAATCTGGATCGCTGACAGGCGTCCCGTTTGCATGACCCGCTGCATTTCCGGGAAGGACGAACTGCTATAGTGCGTTGCACCAATGGCACGCACGTTCCCGGCATCGCGCAGCCGCTCCAGCATCTCCAGGTGATCGCGCCAGTGAACCAGGTTATGGATCTGGTAGAGATCGATATATCCACCAAAAAAGGAAAGTGCTCGTCTGGCCTGTGTCTTCCCCTCCTCACTGGAAGGCGTCCACACTTTTGTCGCCACCATGGCCTGTTCGCGTCGCCTACGTAATGTCTCACCCAACACTCGTTCGGCCTGCCCATACATCGGCGAGGAATCGAAAAAATTGGCACCTCCCTGTAGTGCGCTCTCAACCACCGTTCTTGCGTTTTGCTCGGCTGTCGTTCCCTGCACATCAAAGGTCTGCCAGGTCCCCATCCCAATCACAGGGACGTTCAATCCGCTTTTCCCCAAGGCACGATATTGCATCATGTTCTCCTTCGTCGTCATCGTGCGATTTCTTGTCATGTCCCAAATCTTATCACGCAAAGCGTTTCCTCATCGTTCCAGAAACCAGTCAGACAAGGCATACTGGCTACTCACGCATATTCCACGACTATATGAATTCTTTTTCAAAAAGGACCCCATTTCATCGCTTCTTGCTCCTGGCATGAGTTCGTATTTATTGGACTATCAAACAGTGTCGTTTCCCCCAACAAACTGGACAAAAAGCTCTCCCTTCCTCATCAAAACTACAAATGTCCTCATCAGGAAGCGTCTCCCCATCCACACCACACAGAGAACATATGAGCGTACCAGTCCCTGCTCGCACCAGATC
>JACDAE010000592.1 GCA_013695595.1 Ktedonobacteraceae bacterium
CCACAGAACCATTACTGAACGTGCAAGGTCCCCTGGGCGCGATCTGGAAGCCGCTGAAACCAGGAGGCGCGATCGACGAAGAGGGAACGCGATCACAATGGGTTGAGTCATAAAGAGAGTTCTTCTCCATATTCACGACTCATGAAGAGGGTTCAGCTTTCTTTCCCGCGAACGCGGCCCCTTGTCACGAGGATGGATGACACGTGTTTCACTTTCTGCGCAAAGCCTGTTTCCCTCTTGACCTGGAGTCCACTCTAGGATGTATAGTTTTGGTATGGAAACAGAATTCTCTCTTCAACAGGTGAGCCGACAGACTAACCTCTCTCTCGATACGTTGCGCTCCTAGGAGCGCATCGGGCTTCTTGAGCCGATTCGCCGAGCACCAAACGGCCATCGTCGGTCTACCCAGCGTGATAGAGACTGGATTCGTTTGCTCATGCACTTGAAGGAGGCGGGCATACCTCTCGCTCAGATGGTGCGCTGTGCTCAGATGCGCTGCCAGGGTCCGTCTACGCTGCTCCCTGGACGTCGGATTATGAGCGTGCTCTGGACGCTCTCGAAGGACCTTGTTGGATGGCAGAGCGAATGCCTTCCCGACACATGGGAAGAAGACAGAAAACGAAAGGAAAACGAACATGGGAATGATAGATGGCAAAGTTGCGATCGTTACCGGAGCTGGGCGAGGAATAGGGCGAGCCATTGCAGAAGGATATCTGCAAGAAGGGGCAAACGTCGTGGTGACGGCGGCACGGGAACACGCGGAACTCGATTCCTTCACGCAACACGGGTGGTCTGAACACCTCCTCCCGCTGCTCGCCGATGTGACGGACCCACAAGCCTGCGAACAGGTCGTCGATCAGACTATCCAACGCTTTGGGCAGATTGATATCCTGGTGAATAATGCCGGTCGAGGGATGAAGTACGTCAATGCATCGTTTCTCACAGAGCCTTCCCACTTTTGGGAGGTAGACCCCTCAACGTGGCACATGATTATTGAAACCAATGTCAATGGGCCATTCTACATGACCCGTGCCGTCGTGACGCGCATGAGAGAGCAGCAGCGCAAAGGAAGTATTGTCAATATCAGCGTGAACTACGAGACGATGAAGCGGCGTGGTTTCTCTCCATACGGACCCTCGAAGGCGGCACTGGAGGCTGCCTCAGCCATCTGGGCACAGGATCTCGCTGCTTTAGGTATTCGTGTGAATATTCTGCTTCCGGGGGGAGCAACCAACACCGGTATGCTCCCTTCTGACGCTTCCGAAGACATGCGAGCAGGTTTGCTTCAGCCAGAGATCATGAAGGCTCCTGCGGTGTTTCTTGCTTCAGACGCATCTGAAGGGGTGACCGGTCGTCGCCTGGTTGCCACGGAATGGAGCATGGTGCATCCCGTGGGAAAAGCGATTGCCGAGGGGATCGGACCATCTTTCTGAGATGATGGATTATGACGGCTCAACATTGAGGGTAAAATCACCTCTCAGGATAGTGACCATGGCTCAAACTCACGTTCTCTTCGCGATCTATCGAAGTGAGAACATGAGGATATATCCCTGTCGAAAAAAACACAGGCGCAATCCCTTTGGCATCAGGCGAGCATTAAGGTTGCAGATATGCCTGGCGAGAAGGTCCGTCGAAAGCTCTGTTTGCGTTTCAAGCGTGCTACGAGATCGATAGGCCAGAATGACGATTTCGTCTGCAACAGGAACCGTCGCAGGATGCGGTTCAGCAAATAGGCGCAGAATACGATATTGCGTTGGTGAGAGCATCACCCGATATCCTTGCACCATAATACAATGCCACGTATCATTCCAGGTGATTGGGTAGGTTTCCGTCGATATTCTCTGATTCATGACAAAGCCTCTTCAAGAAAAATGGGTCTTTTTGTTCTGCTTCAACCATACGTCGGATATGCCCCAAAAGCGATAGCAGCGACTCATCATCTATGAGACAAGCATTGACGAAAACTACGGAAAATGCCCTTTTTGAAAAACGACCCATTGTTTCAAGACGTAGACATCACATTTCCTATGCACCTCTCATGAAATCTACTTCTCCTAGTAAATTTTACCTAGAGGGCTACACATATTCACGTATTTCCCCTATACTATAGATGATATAGGACCTGATGAGATGTTTTTGTTTTCTCCCCCATGAAAAACGTCTCTTGCTACAGAATGATCTCTCAATGGCATATCCACGCGATGAAATGATGAAAGGGAATAGGGATGCATTTTTCTTGTCCAGGTACAGACCTCTGTTTCTCATGCAAGAATGATTGGCGTCAAGATGGATATTGGAGTGTATGAATGAAATATCTCTTCCTTGTAAGTATCGGTCCCGTCCAGGAGTTTATTGCCAGCGCACGCCGTACACGCGATCTCCAGTTTGGCTCATGGTTCCTCAGTGAACTGTCGCGAGCTGCCGCACGTGCGATCGATGCCCAGGATGGGTCCGCTTTGATTTTTCCGGCTCCAGAAAGCAAAAAATGGCTGGAAGATGGTGACTCGTTTATGGTTGCGAATCGGATTCTTGCCCTCGTTGAACTGGACCCGGAAGAAATGGCAAAACGGGTCCACACGGCGGTTTTTCAGCGGTTGCATGATATCCGAAATAAAGCCTATCAAAAGATCTTTCGGTTTGGGGATCGTCAAATAATTGCCTATCAGCAGATCGATGACCTGGTCGAGTTGATGTGGGTTGCACTTCCCTATGAGGAGAACCCCTATCATAGTGTGCGTCGACAAGTGGAAACGCTGATGGCGGCCCGCAAAAATACCTATGCCTTCCAACGCGTTCCATGGGGAGACAGTGTTCCTAAATCCTCTCTTGATGGGCAGCTTGAAAGTGTGATATCAGAGAAAGAATATCCTGATCGTCGCGATTCTGATAGCGAGAAACAGCGCAAGGTTGGTCTGTTATATACACGCTATGGAGCCGGGTCGGCAGAACGTCTCTCAGGTGTGGATCTGCTCAAACGGGCAGGCGAAACCGCTTTTGACGCTCATTTCCCAAGCACGTCCCACATTGCATCGCTTTCCTTTCTCCAACGTTTAGAGCGGCTCAATGATGCCAGACAACAGCCACTTCTCACCTCCTGGAAGGCGTATGTCAAGAAGCTCGAAGATCTGGCGATCCTGCCCTTGCGAGAAACGATTCATAACGCTGCCGCTCACCCGGTTCTGGATCGCTCCGATGGCGCTCTGCTCTTTGAGGGGCGCATCGCCGATGTTCTTGGAATCCCCTCTACGGATACCTCGCTTGCCGCAACCCTTCAGGATGCGAATACCTCCCTTCAGGCGTTCTATCACGACCTGGATAAACAGTTTCGCACAATTGGCATCACGAAGGCACGTCCCTCGACCTACTATGCGCTTTTGCAGGCCGATGGTGATAGTATGGGGGATCTGATCGATGCACTGGCCGAACAAAAAGTGGAACGCCACCAGGAGTTATCACAGGCTCTTTCGCGTTTCGCTATGGATGTTCGCACCATCGTTGGCGAGGATCATCAGGGAGCACTCGTCTATTCGGGTGGCGATGATGTGCTTGCATTGCTTCCTCTACATACCGTTCTTGCGTGCGCGGTTGCTCTCAAAACGCGCTTCCAGGATACCTTGAAAGATCTGGCCGCTCAAGCAGGTTGTCAACCACCGACCCTTTCCGTTGGCATTGCCATCGTTCATCATCTGGATTCGTTGCGCGACGCACGCAGGCTGGCACGGGATGCTGAGCATCAGGCCAAACATCTGGATGGCAAGAATGCGCTGGCGATCACCGTGAGCAAACGTGGTGGCGAAGATTATCGTGCGGTTGGCAAATGGGGCAATATCGATGTTCGCCTGCAGCAGCTCGTGACCTATTGTCGTGCGGCCAGTATCCCGGTTGGGATGGCCTACGAACTACGCGATCTCGTGCTGCGTCTCTCTGTGCCCACAAAAGATCGACAATACGAAACCTTGCAAGAGATCATTCGGCTCGATACCTTGCGCATCTTTCTGCGGAAATTAACGGTTCCCGCTGGCAAGGTGCCGCCTGAGCAGGTGAAGGAGATCGAAGCCTTTTTGAGGGGACAACTTGGACTGCCATCACAGGAGCAACAAGAGCAACAAGAGATATCCCCAGATGCGAGAAAGAAAGGTGCAATGGTTTCAATAGAGACTTTTATCAATGAACTCATCATTGCGCAGATGCTGGCTGAAGCGGAAGAACTGGCGTATCCGACACAAGGAGGAATGCGATGACCATCTGGCTTGTGGAGCCACGCGATCCCTTAATTGTACGCGAAGGACGCCCCTTTGGCCCTGATGCCGGGGCATCGGCAACCTCGCTGTCTTTTCCATTTCCCTCAACCATGGCAGGCGGCGCTCGCTCACGTTCGGCCATCGATGAGAACGGTGCCTTCAAATATGAACGGGCCGAGAATATGACACCCGAAGATCTTCAGGCGTATCAAAAACAGCTTGACCAGCTCAAAGAGATACGTGTACGTGGTCCATTGCTCGTGCAACTGGCGGATGACGACCATGATCTTGCGCCGGACGAGAATGCATGGCTGGTTCCCATGCCCAACGATGCTCAGTTGTTTGAGACGAATGCCAAAGGGAAAGATATGGCTCTCGTTCGTCGCCTCGTGCCTCTTACCTTACCCACCCGTGCGCAGACTGATTTTGAGCAGGGCAAGCAGCTATTGCTCGTAGGGCAATCTCATTCCACGGCAACCCAGTCACGTAAGCCACTTGCTCATAAACTGCGCTATTGGTATTGGACGCACTTTCAAACGTGGCTGACGCACCCGGAACAGCTTGAGCAGAAGAATGATCTATCGCTCTCAGCACTGGGATACGAGGAACTCATACGGGAGTATCGCCAGCATGTCAGTATGGATTCGGACAGGGAAATGGGCAAAGAGGGAATGCTTTTCGGAACATCGGGCCTGGAATTTACGCATCCAGGCGCACATGAGCAACGCTTGCACCATGCCCGACGCCTCGCCCTGGCAATCGACGTTGACGATCACGATCATGGAACGTCCCCGCTCCCTGGAGTGACTGGCTTTGGTGGAGAACGCAGAATTGTCACCTGGCGTCCGAGTCAGCAGACATTCCCGGCCTGTCCTCAAGAGGTCAAAGATGAGCTGAAACGCACGGGTTCTTGTCGTCTCATTCTGCTCACGCCCGCCTGCTTCAAAGAGGGCTATTATCCAACCTGGGTGCGGACTGATCATGCACAAGCATGTGGGGTTACCGTGACCGTGCAAGCAATTGCAACGCGCCGCCCTCAGGTGGTGTCGGGATGGGATCTTGCGCTCAGCAGGCCAAAGCCCTCACGACGCCTGGCACCTGCCGGGACCGTTCTCTTCCTCTCGGTCCGGGGCAACGCGAGCGAACTGGATCAGTGGATTGAACAGACCTGGATGCAATGTATCAGCGATGATGTGCAGGATCGGCGCGATGGGTTTGGATTGGCGGTCCTGGGAACGTGGTCCGGGCAACCGGCGACAATGCACTAAGGGAGGCACGCGATGAGAAAACAACCGAAGATCACACCGCCAGAGCATCTGACGCACCAGACGCTTGCGATCGTTGAACAGAGGCGCACCTATGATCTGATTACGCCGCTCTATGGTGGGGGCGTGAATACAACAGAGCCTGACGCTATTACCATCGTGCGTGCAACCGAGGTGCGAGGCCAACTCCGCTTCTGGTGGCGTGTCATGCGCGGGGGCCAATCCGCAGGGGAGCGTCCTCTGAAAGAGCGGGAAGATGCTATCTGGGGCAAAGCGTATGAAAAGAACGATACAGGCATTCCCCAGGAGCAAACAATCCAGATCAGTGTCGATCCTGACCCATCCAGGCGTGGCAAGGCAATCAAACCCTTCGAGGTTCAAAGGAGAAGGCCACGCTCCATCAATGGGATTCCAGGCTATGCCGCATTTCCGCTCCAACCAGACCAGAAAGAATTGCAGAAAGCGCAACCACTCATTCCAGACCTGTGGGAAGGCGTCCGTTTTACGCTGACTATTACCTACCCGACACGTTGGCGTGAAGAGATCGAAGCGGCCCTGTGGGCATGGGAAACCTTTGGAGGCCTGGGTGCGCGGACGCGGCGTGGCTTCGGCGCACTCACGCTGCTAGAAGTACAGGAAGGTGCACCTGAGGTCCCTTCTGTCCCTGCCGTTCTTCCTACCGCACAGGGCGTCGAACGCTGGATACGAGATGGCATCGAGAAGCATCTTAAAGAGGGTACCTTTCCATCGGGCATTCCTCATCTGAGCAGAAATCTCCAGTTCGTGGTGCTGCCAGCCATGGATAGGCCCATGCAAGCGTGGAATGCCCTGATCAGGAAGCTTCAGGATTTCCGGCTGCAAAAAGAGGTGCATAATCGTAGTGCATGGCCGGAAGCGGATGCCATTCGCAAGATCGCACGGAAAAGTACGAAGAATATGCCTGCCACGCCGCAAACATTTCCACGTGCGGCCTTTGGCCTCCCGATCATCTTCCATTTTACTGGAGATGACGCTCCAGACGATCATACTTTGAATGAAGCCAACATGCAGGGAGAGGATGGCGCACATAAAGAACGGTTTGCGAGTCCCCTCATTTTGCGTCCCCTGCTCTGCCGTGATAATCGGGCGGTTGGACTGGCATTGCTCCTTGAAGGGTCACGCGTCGATGTGAAGCACCTCATTTTGGAAGATGGGCGTAAGGTTCCGCATTCCGTTGAGGGTTCATTTCAGGCGCGAGAAATTCCTTCCCTGACCGACCAGATGCCGATGATACGCAACGAAACCGATGTCTTACAAGCCTTTCTGAAATTTTGTAAGGGAGTGAAATAGAAAATGACGACGATTACAACCTGCCTCTCCTTTGTGCATGCCCTCTCCCCGCTCCATGCGGGCACCGGCCAGGGCGCAGGGATCATTGATCTACCCATCGCACGCGAAAAAGCAACCGGCCTGCCATACTTACCAGGATCATCGCTCAAGGGAACGCTCCGGGCACGCTGCGAGAATCTTCAAGATCGCCGTCAGGTGTTTGGACCCGATATGGAAGGTCGCGCCACGGATGATCATCATGCCAGTTCTGCCCAGTTCTCCGATCAACGCCTATTGCTGTTGCCCATTCGCAGTCTTGCGGGAACCTTTGCCTGGGTCACATCCCCCTATATTCTGCGCCGCTTTGCCCGCGATATCACCGATGCCCAACTGACGCTGCCCGAAGGCTCCATTCCACTCATTGAGAGCGAAGATCACGCCGCCGTTGCCAGCCCAACAAGTAAGATCCGCGTCGATGACACCATCTACCTCGAAGACATCGAAATCACGCAGGTCGCGACCTCTCCTGACGCCAGCGTATGGGCGGGTTGGATCGCCGGGCGCGTCTTTCCCAATGACGCAGCGTGGCAGACGATGTTACTCGAACGCTTCTGCATTGTGCATGATGATGTCTTTAATTTCCTGATCGATGTTGCCACTGAGGTCACGGCTCGTATCAAGCTGCAAGAGGATGCCAAAACGGTGCAGGATGGCGGCCTCTGGTATGAAGAAGCCTTGCCAACTGAAACGATCCTCTCCGGCATCGTGCTGGCGATCCCAACGGTACGATCGGGGATACAGGCGTCCAAAGTCTTCGAAGTCTTACAGGGATTGACGAACACCACGCTGCAATTTGGCGGCAAGGCGACCGTTGGACGTGGCTTTTGTCGTGTGCAGCTCGATGGCAAGATGGGGGAGAAAACAACCGATGCAAACGCTTGATCAACAGTACTCGGCGACCGCCTATACACAGGTGCTGGCCATAAAAAAAGAGAAAGACTACAAAAAATATGGCGCAATGGCCCACAAGTTGCCGATTCTGATTCATACGGCGGGGCTGGCCCAGGCGCTCGAATTTGTGCAGTCACGTGGTGAACCTATTCAGAAGCGTCTCATTGAGCATCTGGCGGTTACCATCGGGCAAGGCAATACAGAGACTTTACTGCAAACGGTGAGAAACACCTCACTCAGCGGTTACATTCGTCTCACGAGACAAATTCTAGCCGCGTTGCTCTGGTACAAACGCTTCGCGCAATCGATCTTGGATGTTGATGTGACCGAGGCAGCGGGAAAGGATGAAGTACTCTCATGATCGACCAGAAAGCTATTCGGCGCACATTGTCGCCAGCAATGCGGCGCGAGAAGGGAACGCATGCAGGTCTCTGGCTAGACAAATATATTGGCGATCAGCGGCGCGAAGAGAACGAGAGTCGGCGCAATCTGGTCAATGAGGTGGCAGATCTGCCAGAGCCAGCCGAGTATGCGGCCTTCTATACCCGATGGCAGACGATGCTCAAAGAAGGTCGTGCCGAGACGCGCGAGGTCCGCGTGCGAGGGAGAATGGTCGTCGGCCTGGGCAGTGAAAGCCTGCTGGAGGCCTCGATCAGCCTGCACCGCACCTATGGAGTCCCTTACATTCCAGGCAGCGCGTTAAAGGGGTTGGCCGCCAGCTATGCGCATCATCGCCTGGGCGAGGGATGGCGCAAGGGAGAAACATTGCATCGCATCATCTTCGGCGATACCGATGAGGCCGGCTATATCACCTTCTTCGACGCACTTTTGATTCCCGGCACAGGACGTGGTGGGAGGGCACTTGCGCCCGATGTTATCACCGTCCATCATCAGAAGTATTATCAGAACGCCGAGGCTGTGCCATCCGACAGCGATGATCCGAACCCGATCCCCTTTCTGAGCGCGACTGGGGATTATCTGCTCGCCCTGGCCGCCCCAGACTTTCGCGAGCAGACCCGGTGGGTTGATCTGACGTTCCAGATCCTTGCCGAGGCGTTAGAGAAGCTGGGTATAGGCGCAAAAACATCGAGTGGCTATGGACGCATGACCTTTCTCGATGCGCCCATCAAGCCAGCTCATCCTGAACTGAAGATCGCTGAGGGCTACAAACGGGAAGTGGTCGCGCTCAGAGATGTTGCCGGACAAATTCCTGGCTACGCTCAGAAATGGAAGCTCTTGACCCTGGATGAGGCACGCCTTCCGCTTGCCAGGGCGATTGTGGACAAGATCGAGCAAGCTGGTCGAACGAAGGTGACGGCGGAGAAGGCATGGTATAAAGAATTACAGGCCTTCCTTGCTGAAAATGAAGAAAACGGGGAACGCCCCTGATTTAATGAAGTGTTGCTTGATGGTGCATACTACGC
>JACDAE010000606.1 GCA_013695595.1 Ktedonobacteraceae bacterium
ATTGAGCATACGGAGGACGATATGGACAAACAAGATCGGCGCGTGAAACGGACACAGAATCTGCTTGCAAAAGCTTTGATCGCGCTCACATTGGAAAAAGGGTATGACGCCATCACCATTCGCGATATTACGCAACGCGCCGATGTAGGATATGCAACCTTCTTCCGTCACTACCACGATAAAGATGAATTATTGCAAGATGTATTGGAGGTTGTCCTTGAGGAGTTGATGCACGTCTTTTTTGCATCATCTTATCAGGGCGATCCTGCCGTGGATGGCCTGCTTCTGTTTCGCTACGTGCAACAGCACAGTGAGGTCATTCGTGTCTTATTAAGCAGCCGTGGGTCATCATCTCTGATACAACGTATTATTGAGGCCGTCACCCAGGATGTTTTGTCACGCCAGACGTTAGTAGAAGGTGGCATTGTTCCGACAGAGATTGCCGCCTATCATCTTATTACATCGTCTATCACCCTGGTCCAATGGTGGTTAGAGCATGATATGCCTTATCCCCCTGAGCGCATGGGCGAGGTCTATCGAGAACTCGTTATTCGGCCAACTATCGGCATCAACAACGGAGGAGTTCAGGATCATCAGGCACACTCTGGAGTCGCACTTGCTCCTGCCACCCCTCCATCATCACAGACCCCCAATAACTAAGGTCATAGATTACGTATAGCGTGTTGTTCGCTTTTGCCATCAGAAGGACGTGTCAGTATTTTGTGAATGAGCTCATCTTTCTTTACGGCGCTAGAGAAAAAGACGTTCAAGCCTTTCGCCATGCTTTTTAACTCAACGACGGTCTTCTTTTTTAATTCTTCATGTGTAAACAATGGCGTCGCTGGCTGCCTCTCCACCACCATCTGTTCTGTCTGTATATCATCGAGGATAGGTTCAATCAATGGTTGTGGAACAGCAATTTGTTCTGTCTGTACCTTGTTAGGGACGCTCTCTATCAACTGCCCACATTCGATATTGGGCATAGTGTTTAGGAGCCAGGCAACGCTGGTGAGTATCTCTGCCAGTTCATGCGTTTTCATCTTTTTGATCTGATCAGTTGTCATATGTGTTCCTCTCATTCCTCTCCACGTGTTATTGCGGGTGTGATTCTGCTAATTTTTGCGCCTGTAGCTGCTGGATACGGTTAATAAATTCTCCGGCCATAATCTGAAATTGGTACTGAAGGTCTTGCGCGTGTCCTTTGGCGGGATTCAATGCGCTGATGGGGGTGCGATCTTCGATTGCGGCTGCAACCGTAATGCTATCGCTGATCATCTGATTGAAAACCTCTCCAGGATAGTCCTGGCGTACGAGATTGCAGTAATGTTTATGCAGATTGGTTGCCTTCACCCGAGTCAAGAGAATCCCACCCAGTAACGGGCCAGTAAAAAGCTTGCTGTGTTTGATTGGCGCAAACAATTTCTGGACCGAACGTTGTAACAAGCCAATCCCATAGGTTGAGAGAAAGTCAGGTATGGTTGGTATCACATAGGCATCGCTGGCCCAGAGCGCGTTTTTGGTGACGGGATTAAAGTTCGGTGGGCAATCACAAATGATATAGTCGTATTCAGCACTGATCTGCTCAAAATAGCGTTGAAGGACGGTATATCCAACGAAGTCCGCCAGGCGCAGATCGACATCTACAAGATCAGGATTCGAGGGCAGCAGGTCAAATCCGAAGACTGGTGCGTTGCCTTTTATCACATCGTGTACAATCGCTTTGCTGAGCGAGAAATGTAATCTCTGCTCAAATAGGTCACTGGTCGAGCCATTCGTGCTCTTCCAGTGTGCCCAATGCTCCTGCTCCATGACGTAAAACGTTGCACTTGCCTGTGGGTCAAGATCGACGAGCAAGATTTTTTTGTCGTAGAACCGTGCCAATGCGGTTGAAAGCTCGACCGAGACAGTCGTTTTACCCACGCCACCTTTAAAATTCAGAATAGTTACGATTTGTGCCATTTCTTTATATCTCTTATCATAAATAGTAAGACGCGTTCCCCTTTGTATTTGAAACGAATCAATGCAAATATATTAACATATGATGATGTAGCTTAAACTAGAAAAATCCTTTCTTAATACAATCTTTATATATGAGTGAGATGGCAAGATTCGAGAAGTTTTTTCCACCCAATGAGATATACTGAAACTGTTCTGTTTCAAGACATTTTAAAAGGAGAACAAGTCATGTTCACAAAAATAGGGACCATTACCATTGGCGTTACCGATCAAGATAAAGCCCTTGACTTCTATGTCAACAAACTGGGTTTTGAAAAGATCAACGATCAGCCCATGAGCGAAACTGAGCGCTGGCTTGAGATCGGACTTCCGGGCGCACAGACTCATATTATGCTCGGTCTGCGCAACCAGAGTGGTGGCGACAAAGTTGGCTTCACTGGCTTTGTCCTGAATACGGATAATATGGAAGAGACCTGCGCAACCCTCAAAGCTCGTAGTGTCAATCTTTCCCAGGAGCCGAGCACAGAGCCCTGGGGCAAATGGGCGCAGCTCGCTGACCTGGATGGCAACGAATTTGGCATCTGGGCACCTGCCTGGTAATCTGCCCGGTGTCCTCCTAAGTTCTTTGCGAAACGTGTATAATGAGGTGGGTCGCAATCGTGTTCCAGGTGGAAGTAACAAAGAACTGTGCTGCGTTAGTGTTAACGTAGCACACCTATTTTTAAGGAGAAAAACACTATGGCAATTCGTACAGCTGATGCTGAATGGCAGGGGAATCTTCGTGATGGTCAGGGCCAGATGCGCCTTGGGAGTGGTGCCTTTGAAGGAAACTATTCGTTCCGCTCACGTATGGGCGATGGAGCCACCGGCACAAATCCTGAAGAACTGATTGGAGCCGCCCATGCAGGTTGCTTTTCTATGGCGCTCTCCGCTGCACTTGCAGGGGCAGGTTTCACCCCCACGCGTGTCCATACAACGGCTCGCGTCAGTTTCAATCCTGTCGAGGGCGGTTTTGCGATTGGTCCCATCGATCTCGAAACGGAAGCTATCGTCCCTGGCATCGATGACGTGACCTTCCAGCGCATCGCACTGGATGCGAAGGCCAATTGTCCGGTCTCGAAAGCGCTTGCCGCTACCCCCATCAATCTGAAAGCCACTCTGGCGCAATAATCCGAACGCTGGTATAGTTATTTAGCCGTATTTGGGGTATATTATGACAAACCTTCCAGTATATCTTGCTCTAATGGTCCGCTATGTTGTGCAATTGCGCTACGGGCCAGGACGAAGTATTCGTATCCAAAGACCTGGTCGCGCATCTCTGTTGATATGGTAAAGACAAAACTATCGGGTGCAATCTGTGTTTTGTGTGCCACAAACGCCTTCATTTTGGCTTCAATGTAGTTTCGTACATCAACACGTGTCGTAATGATCTCATCGGGCGTGCCCATGATGGCCGTATTCATGGCTGGATTATCCCACGGCCCATGTTCGCCCGACTGTTTCGCTTCTTCCATCATCTTGACCATAAATGAGCGTGGCATGGCTACATAGTAGAGCTTTGCAGGCTGCCATGCCTCCAGGTTCAGTTCAGGAAAACAGCGTGGTTCGCCAGCCGCCTCGAATGCTGCGTTGGTCACGCGTTGAATCTGAATATGGTCGGGGTGTCCATAGGTGCCAAAGGCGTCATAGGTCACGATGACTTGTGGCTTCGATTCACGGATGATCTTTACTAAGCGTTTCACCGCCTCATCGAATGTTGCCCGGTAAAACGCGTTGGGATGATTGTTTGATGGGGTACCAGCCATCCCTGAATCACGGAAACCAAGGAGGCGCGACTCTTGAATATGAAGTGCCTCAACGGAGGCCCGTAGCTCTTTACGTCGCTCGTCGGCGAGGTGTGGAAATAGCTCCTTTTTTGCCTGTTCGTCCAGGTTCGGGTCGACGATCTCGCCTTCTTCACCCATGGTTGCGGTGACCAGTACGGTGCGCACGCCCTTGTCGGCCAGAAGTGCTAAGGTGCCGCCTGTGCCGAAGACTTCGTCGTCCGGATGGGCGTGGACGGCCATGAATGTGAGTGGGGTGTTCTGCGGTTCAGACATATGTTTTTTTCTCTCTCAATCTTGTTGCGTTGTCAGGTGTTACTCAGTATTATATCTGATAGCAATATAATAAGGTACAAACGTGTTCTATTTTTTGCTTCTTCTTCTCCTACTTGTATTCCAACTACTTTATCAGGCCCAGGTTTATACAGAAGAGAAAATGCCTTGAGTTAAGATATTGAAGCATCTGAGTACATGGATGTACTCTTGACTTTCTTATTTATCAGCACTATACTCTACCTCATCATTACATAAATTACAACGGCTAATTGAAATTTCTAGTATTTACAGCTTCTTATAATCCAATCGTTGCTAGATCATTAGTATGTTTGGATTATAACAAGTAAAAGTGGCCTGA
Organism: Ktedonobacteraceae bacterium; assembly: GCA_013695595.1. Lineage (GTDB taxonomy): Bacteria > Chloroflexota > Ktedonobacteria > Ktedonobacterales > Ktedonobacteraceae > JACDAE01. The sequence goes on from JACDAE010000606.1 coordinate 4,414, forward strand.
TAGGAAGGGTGGTATGTATGTCTCTGACGCGGGAGCAGATGCTCAGTGAGATGGATCAAGCACTTGCTGATGAAATTGCTGCACAAAGTGCTTCAAATAACTCTCACCATATTGCGACTGATGGAAAGTTAGTGAGCAATGAGAATGGGCAGTACATTTATACATTTACCTTAGACGAAACATGGGAACCTCAGGATGACGCTCCGCTGAGAATAGCAAGTGTAAGTGGAAAAGAGATCAAATGTTCCATTGTTAACGTCAGAGGTACGTTCATTACTATTGCCTCCGACAAACCGCTTCCCGAAGACCTGTTGCAACGCATCAATTTTATCGATGATAGCACTGAACTGCTTAAACGCCAGCGAGAAGCCCTGAAGCAAGTACAAGAGAGTGAAGGACACTTAGCCTCCAAAAGCTTTGATCTTATTCCTTATGCATGCAGGATATATCTATGGCACATGAAAGTATCATGATCGCAAGTCCTTTTCTTGCATCTGCTCGTGTTGAGAAAATACTTCCTTTGCTGCTTAAAAAACAGCAACAAGGTGTAAAAATAATCATCTATACCAGACCGTTGCAAGGTAGCGAGGATTGGCATATTAAAGCGGCGCAACTCCTTCTTGATGCGGGATTGCAATTGACCTATCGTCCAAAGATGCACCAAAAAGTTGTTATTGTTGATGAAAAAGTTCTCTATCATGGTAGTCTTAATGTCCTCTCACAAAAAGAAACAAGTGAGAGTATGTTCCGTATTATGAAGAAACCAGAACTTATAGCAGCTCTCAATGAAGAACTCCAGATACCAACCATACCAGAGCAGAAAATGTATCCAATGACTAATGATGAGATCGGTAAACTTAAAACGGTTTCTGTTGCTCTGCATCTTCTGCCAGAATTAACATCGACTTGTGCATGTGGAAGTCGTTTTGTACCAAGATTACGAAAAGATGGAAGTGGCGTTTTTTATGGTTGTGAAAATTATCAAAAAGGTCATCTTCACAAAAATGTCAATATCACTACCGATCATCTTCTACAAATCTCAATTTTGCAAAACAGAAGTTGTCCTCAATGTCATGGTACTCTTGAACTTCAGCTTCAGTACAAGCCGTAGCTCATCTTATTCAATTGTAGAAATCAATGTGAAGAAAAACAGCGTATAGCGTTTACACGCTAACTGAGCAAATGTTCAGCGTAGGGACCAGCTTATGCAGTTTTAAAAAATAATCTGGACACCTGCATTGTGGGAAAAGATGATCACGGTAGGGAAGCCATTTAGTATTCCGTGTCCCCATGAACGCCGATCACAGGCCGATGCAGCGCGATGGTATCACACGGAATACTAAATGGCTTCCCTACCGTGATCTTCGTTGGTCAATCATCGTAATATCCACAACAAATTTTTAAACTGTATGAGCGCGCCTCACAATTTATTGAAGATCTCCCTCGGGGAAGGCATTTCAATAAATTGTGAGATGCGCTCATGTAGGTCCCTACGTTGGTTTCTACCATCTTTTACATTAAGCAACCGCCTCATCCCTATTCTGCCGCTCAAATGCCTGCTGGACCAGGTACATCACATCTTCCAACTGCTGTATCCCCGTTAAGCGTACGCGTATATGCCCGTTCTGACGATGCCCAATATGCGTTACATCCTCACACATCTTTTTCGGATCGTCGATCTCTTCAAAAGGCATGTTCAAATAGAGCTGGAGGGCATTTTTCTGTGGACCCACATCCACAAAATTAGTGGTAAGCTTATACGCAATATAGAGCTTTTTGATCTCTTCCCGTACCCCAACGCTTAGATTGAGCACGCGTTTGCGCAGTTTATTGTAGAGGTTTAGCATAGTACCCTGCAACATAAGATAGTCAGCAAGTGTATAGGTGATCTTTGCTGCATCTTCTAACACAAAATAATCGGTCAGAAGCTCACCTTCGTTTTTGTGAGGAGTCGCCGCCGTCAAGATTTTTTCGCCACCAACGCCCAACGGCATCTCATTTTTCCGAAAGATATCTCGCACCCATTCTCTAGCATAGTCCCACGAGATCGCAAACCAGGGATTTTTACCGTTCCCATATTGTACCCATTCATTCTCGACGCTGCGGAAAAGATAGAAACGCTTCTCAGTTGTTTGGACTAATTTAAATCCGGCGGGCACAAAGCCTGCTTGCGGATGCTCGATAGGCCCGATAATCTCAGCTAAGGATGCTTTTTTACTTGTTTTATTGCTACTATACTTGTTCACCATTTCAAGAGAGAGGGCAGGAAAAGCTCACACATTCATCGCCAGGTTTGCTATGCGTGCCGCTCTTCTTTCGATGGCTTGCTGGTCCCAGCGCTCAACATGGGCGACACTTTCGTTGAGCTGCAATGGACTATGGTCAAAGCCGCCCTTCATCGTGCGCTTTTCCTGGAAAGGACGGTCGCTGAGCGCTGAATTATACCCTGTGAGGGTCAGATTGCCAATGGTATGTAGATACTTCTCATGGACTATACTCCAGTCCGATCCTAGTTCTTGCTTCCAGGCATCCGATAAACGTGCGTTTTGGGGTAAAATATGCTCAATCGTGTAATTCTCGATCGTGACCAACTCTTTACGCTGATGATTCTCCAGTTTGCGCAACAGGTAATTGCGCCGTGGATAGTTATACACATCCTTTGTAACCAGTGCCCCTCGAAATTCATCATCATGCGGAAAACGACTGCCGCCTCCCTTTGTGAGTAGTGAAGCCTGGAAACTTTCCAGATAATGCGCTTTATCAATCTCCTTCGATAGCGTGACAAAGACCTTATTCAATGCATTGGTTGGGATGCCACAGATAGCACGGCGAAAAACGTAGCTCTCAACCAGACGGATAATGGATAGAAAATCGTCCTTTGAGAGCAACTTTTGCTGATAGTCATCATAGAGTTCAAGAAAAAATGGGTAGGCGACATCGACTTTGAGCACATTGATATCGCGCATAGCCTGCTTGAGAGCAGCATCCTCCTCGTGGAGAAACGCTATATTGGCGAAATATTCGGCGTAGCGAGCGATATCCTCAATGATCTCGCGGATTGGTGCTTTGTACCTGCTGCGATGGTACTGCTTAAAGGTAATATACACTTTATCGATATTAGGAATGACCCCTTGCTTTAAGGTAAGATAGTCGCGCATGAAACGGTCAAAGGCATCCCCAGTCCCTTCATACCGAAATTTCTGCTCGATGGGATACCAATATTCTTTATAGAGTCTTGATTGCTCATCGTTATCCATGCCCATCAATACATAATTGCGGATGAGATCGGCCTGAGAAAGATCCATTCCGGTCGAGTTTAAGCTTTCAAAGATCAGTTGTGGATTATCGTACTCCTTGTTGAGCGAGATCTCCACGATGAAGAGCTTATTAATGCCCTGCAGGATAGTATTGAGTTCTACCTCTTGTTGTTTCAATTGATCATGGAAGAAATTATAATTATCAACAAGAGGACTGATGGTCTTGCTGGTAGAGACCTTTTGAGGATGATCAATAATGTGCTTCAACGTCTCGCGGTCGTTCTGGGTCAGTAGGAGTTTGTAGCGTTGCTCATCCTTGCCAAATGTATTGACGAGATATGAGTCATAAATCTCTTTGCGGAATTCTGGATCGACGCTGCCTAACTGCTCCTGAGCTGTCTCAGCTAGAGCTGCCAGGAGAAGGATAAGCGTTGTGAGGCGTTGCTGCCCATCAATCAACAAAAATTGCGGGACATTGCCAAAAAGAAGCGTCCCTTGTTGGATAAACACAATCGAGCCGAGGAAATGGCCCGGCATACTTTGATCTGTGCCCACGCGCACGATATCCTGCCACAATTGAGCACATTGCTCGCGCCGCCAACTATAGGTACGTTGGTAAATAGGAATGATAAACTGCTTCTTGCCGTTGAGAAAAGGTAAAAATTGATATTCTTGTGCCTTCATATAGTTTCCTCGCTACGTCACCTGTCTCTTTTTGTGTATAACTATAAAAGTAGAAATAGAGTATCTTTGCTAAATGTAAACCACGTTATTATAACATATATAAAAATTGATTACTTCTATTAGATTGCAGAATAAGCTAAATTTCCTATAGAGACACCTGGTGTATTGATGTCTCATTCTCTACTTTAATTCATACGATAGATTTCACGTCCATTCTCTACCTTTTCTTGATTGGATTATCACGCCAGTGCTCCGATATTATCGAGTTGCACCACCAGATCGATGCCGTCGCGCACAGGCAGACTGGCCGTCTCAGGCAACACTTGCAGTTCTTTAGCAACCGCGTCCACGTCAGCCAGGTGGTGTTGACCATCGAAAAGGGTGAGCAGGATCTCTTCGGCTGGATGCAGGTCGAGATAGCTACTGTTCTGTTTGTTGACGACACGGCGCGTGTTGCGTATCGCTCCCTGGTAAAAATACATGCCATCCGTCAATTGTACGTTGTCGTTCAGGCTGAGGGGACGCTGGGCATAGCGTGTGGCTATACCTTCTCTATCATAGGGGACGCCGAAGAGGCCATCGACCAATTGCTGGGCTTCGTGTAGCGGATAACTCCCGAACAGGCTCAACGATTCCGCACGCGTGGCATATCCAGAGGCGAGGCGATTAAACGCTTCACGGTCGGTAAGATTGATCGTGCTCTCATTCTGGGCAAGGGTACGACGCGCCTGCCAGAACCAGCTCTCCATCGAGAAGTTGTTGCTATACCAGAAGGAGGCCATGTCACGATAGGCTTTTAGATAGGTGCGATACGTCTCTTCGTAAAAGTGCCAGTAGGAGCACACCTCTTCATCGCTGCCTGCCCTGAACGCCGAATTGAGCGTATAGGCCGCCTTTTGTCCCAATTCATGGGCCAGCATGACGCCCGATGAGAGGACTGGATCAACGAAGCCCGCTGCATCACCAGCGATTGCCCAGCCAGGGCCGCTCATCTGTTTGCACGTGTAAGACCAGTCCTGAATAGAGCAGACATCGCGCTTCTGATCCCGTGCAATATGGACGAGGTGCGCTTTAGCAAGCAGCCCCTGGACCTCTGGACAGGCGGCCAATTCTTCCCGATAGAGCTGTTCCGGATTATTGGGCATACGTTTGAGCGTCTGGCGATGGGTGACGAAACCTACTCCCACAATATCCCGGCTCATGGGAATATACCAGATCCAGCCACGCGGCGTGGTAATGATACAGATGCGCGTCAGGTCGGGATGGCCCACGTAGTCATAAATCCATTTTGCTCCCTTCCAATACCCGAACAGGGCGTAGTTATTCATTCGATCATCATATTCGCGTAGTTTTAATTCTGTGCCGATTACGGCGCTCTGTCCACTGCAATCCATAAGCCATGTGCATTCAGCCGTATGTATGCCCTGCTCATCGCGATACTCGACGCCGGTCACGCGTCCACTGTTTTTCTCGCGCAACACATGCAGTACACGTGCTCCCTGTTTGACCTCAACACCGACTGAGGCCGTATGCTTGAGCAGAAGATGATCATATTCGGCCCGTTTGACCTGCCACGCTTTTGTGAAGAGATCCGGCAATGTCTTGCCCTGTGCCACCAGGCGTGAGATGACCTTGTCGAACTCGAAGCCCCAGGGCTTGCGATTCTGGCCCCAGATGTAGGTTGCGCCAAGCTTCTCCACAAATCCTGCCTCGTTCACTGCATCATATACTCCCATTTCTTTCAGGACCGGCGATGCACCTGCCAGCAAAGACTCGCCTACGTGATGGCGTGGAAAATGCGCTTTCTCCAGCAGCAAGATGCGCAGATGAGGCGCATAGTGCTTTGTGAGCGTGGCCGTTGTGTTGCCCGCCGGTCCACCACCGATGATGATAATGTCGTAATGCATGAGCGTTGATCCTTTATATATCGTTATGGGATCACATTTCACGTCTGGCTATCTGGCCTCCTGAGAGCAGGACATAGAGATATGTTTCATCGACGGCGATATCAATGATCTGTTCTGCGGAAAGCTCTCCATTATCTTGTTGCCAGCTTGCTCCCCAATCATCTGAGCGTTGCAGATCCGTTGTGGTGAGTGCGATCAATGTCGTATTGGTGGAGTTATCCTGGTCGTTGCGCCTGATGCTCACCACGCGCCGTATCATACCGCTATTGCTCCCAATGCTGACCCTGTTCCATTGGCCGCTTGCATCTTGAAGCAACATGATACTGCTTATAGTCACGATGGGGGGATCGGCGCAGGTTGCCACAAGGGGCCATTGGGTCTCCACTTCCAGGCCGCGCTCCCACGTTTCTCCATCGTCGAGGGAGGACCAGATGCAGACATGATATTGGCGCGGATCATAGGTTGCTGCAACCAGCCTTTGTGGGAATGCCTGTAATGTCACCAGGGGTAAAATCCCGAAAGGGGGTTGCAGGGATTGCCAGGTTGTTCCTCTATCATCGCTGCGCAGCAACAACCTTCCATCTTCACTGGCTGCCCATGCTTGCCACGACGAACCACTTTTCCTGAATGTTAGCAAGCCTATTGTTTGCCCATTACCATAGGGACCTGACTGAGTGTACGCGTGTGCCTCTCCATTATACTCGCGCCCCACATATCCTTTTATATCCTCGACTGAGATACGCGTAAATCCCTCCGCACTGGAGAGTAAGAGAGAGTCATCGGGAGCAATTGCGGTTGCAGTTAGTATCTGTGGAAGTCCTGTTAGGATCTGCCAGTCGAAACCTGTGTAGTGTGTAACACCTGCATAGGCACCAGAAAGTAATGGCTGCCCTTTATAAACAAAGAGATGGCGTAGATCATGAATGGGTGGGTAGGGAAGTCCGCGCCAGGTTTGCCCGGCATCGACGCTGACACTAATGCCAGTATTTGTTCCTGCATAAAGAGTTGTATCGCTGGCAATAAGTGAGAGCACCACATCATTGTACACCGTCTCCCAATGCTGACCTGCATCATGTGAGCATAAAAGTCCCCGCTCGAATGTGCCCACAAACAGTGTTTCTCTGCTATGCTGCGTGGGTGGAATAAGCAATGAGAGAATATGTATGTCGTGCAATCCGCTCTCATCGATAGACCAGTGGGTACCGCTATCGACAGAACGCAGCAGATCCCCATTCTCCATAGTCGCCAGCAGTATTTTGTCGGAGAGATAGGCGATGGTGTCGATGCCCAGTTCCTCACCTGCGTACACACGACGCCATGCTCGTCCCGCGTTGGATGAGCGATAGATGCCATCGGAAGTCGCGGCCAGTACTGTTGATCCTGTAAACCAGGCAAGGGCAGTCACTTCAAAGTTCTCAAGGCCAAAGGAAGCATTGGTCCAACTGAGACCTCCATCATCTGTACGCAGAATACCGTTCTCTATCGTTGCTGCAACAGCAGTATGGTCTACGCTAAAGTGCGGCGAAAGAGCAAATGCGGTGATTGCGGCAACGCCATCCTCTAAATCTGCCTGCCGCCAATGTCTCCCTTCATCCTGTGAGTAGGCAATCCCCTCTATGCTGCCTGCCAGGAGTAACCCTTCTATGTACGTCAGGGCTGTCACTAATGAGATCTGCAATGCTGAATTGCGTGTTTGCCATCGTGACCCATCCTCGTTGCCAGGTTGATCAATGCTCTCTTGTACTGGCCCTGGATACCAGGCGACGCCACCGGTGCCACCGGCCCATATGCCATTATGCCCGGCTGCCAGTGTAAAGACAGGAGAGGGCAACACAATTTTCGGAAGAGGTTGCCATATATTCTTCGTCATCGTTTCCAAAAGACACCTCCTTGTTCCTACCTCGTAAATATCAGCGTATTGGTTGTCATAAGCATAGCTGCAAGGCTGCTGGCCGCTCTCAATGCGCCCAGCGTCACACTCAGGCTATCGAGAATTCTGCGTTCGCGCATCAGGGCACAATCACCCTGTAATGCATCAAAGCCGTAGCCGGGTCCCAGGCGCTGAACGATATCCAATGCCAGTGGGGGATGCATCGCGCCGTGGTTGTGCACGATCTGCAGAAAAGGTGCTTTGAGCGCGGCCTCCACGGCAGCAACACCGTATGCTTCATCTGTTCCTGTACGGACTTCATGAAGCGCGGGGAGGCAGGCAAGATAGGCGGCCCCTCCACCAGGAACCAGCCCTCCATCGTAGGCAGCCTCCAATGCACGTAAGGTTTTCTTGACGTGGTCCTTTTGTAGTTCCTGCTCCTTTTCAGTAGAGGCACCCAGTTTGAGCACACCGATGCCACCTGCGAGACGCGCAATGCGAACACGTAGCGCATCCCAGTTGCTATCGTCAGAGCGGAGTGCATGTTTTAATTTGTTACGCACCTCGGCGAGCCTGTGCCGTATCGTCGTCTTGTCTCCCACGCCGTCGGCAATAATCACGCCATTGGTGCTTAATACGACGCGCCTGGCCCTCCCGAAGCATTCTGATTGTATATTTTGCGAAGAGCGTCCTGTAAGCGCGGAGAGCACCTGGCCACCGGTGAGGGTGGCAATATCGGACAGGTCGTCATGCAGAAGCACCCCCGCCGATGAGAGCACCAGCATGCCCACTGTCAAGACTCCGCGTGTATGGTTGGTGATCAGGGTGGTCAGGGCCATGTCGCTGATGCCGCGTGCCAGGATCAGCAGGGGTGGTTTTGCCTCGTCCGCCAGAGCCGATTCGAGCATGGGCCGTACCTGATCGAGCGTTTTGAGTTCCTCATCGGCAAGCACTATCAATGGATTATGTAAGACGAGTCCAGCCTCGCCTGCGGGAATGAGCAGGTGAGAGGGAATATAGCCATCCCACTTGCCCCCTCTGATATATTCATGATCGAGATGAGGCGTTGGAATATCTTCTGTGATGACGGTGGCATGCTCGCCCAGGGTATCAAACATCTGCCCAAGCACCTCGCCCAACTTCTCATCCCCCACAGTGGAGGTTGCCAGGGCGGTGAGTTCGTCCAGGTCTGCGATGGGTTGAGCCTGTGCTGCGAGTTCGCGTTCGGCAATCGCAATGGCCTGCTCAATACCATGCATCATCAGGACAGGGTTCGCGCCTGCCGCCACCATTTTGACTCCCTCGTGGAGCATTGCTCTTGCCATAACAGCGGCTGTAGCGGCACCATCACCATAGCGATCATGCATCTCCAGCACCATCTTGCGCAGCATCATCGCGCCCATGTTGTTGCCCCTGCCAGGGAGTTGGATCACGCGCCGGGCAATAGTGCTCGAATCGGTCAGGATCTCGGCCTCGCGGCTGGAGCGCTCATGCACAATTACACCCTGCGCAGGTCCAAGTGTCAGGGCCAGTGGTGCAGCAAGGGTCGCCACTCCTTTATACAGGGTGGTGAGGACATGCGTTGAAGAAAGCGAAGATTGCTCTGTTGTTGTCATGCCAGACCTCTATTGTGTTGTTTGAGGCGCATCGACACTTCCTGGTAGCGACGCGTTTGCAATAATGCCACCACCACGGGCATAATTAAGAAAAGCCCACCAATCGAAACGGCTCCTACGATTAGCGCGAACAGAACGATACAGCCTGTCAGTAGTGTTGGCACTGGATAGCGCCATGCCAGTAGGGCCGATTGGCGTAGCAGAAAGAAGGCCGAACGCCCCGGATCTTCCGCGAACAATGGTCCCCAGTAGAGAGCGCAGACGAGGAGCAGCAACAATGTGAAGCGTATGAGCACATCAAGCAGAAGAATGTGCAGCGTGGAAGAAAATACAGCCAGCCAGAACAACAGGGCGAGCATGCCTAGCAGCGGCGAGAGGCTGATAAAGCTCGGTCGCGCCATCTCTCGCAGGTCTTCTTTGAGCATATCGAGCCGCAACGTTTCGCTCTGGCAGACACGAGCCATGAGCCTGAAAAGCACTCCCGTGGCGGGTATGAGTGCGATCAGGCTATACAATACGAGCAGCAGGCGCACGATAAGTGGCAAGGCGACGAAACCATAAGCAACGATGGCCGGGAGTAATTGCAGCGACCAGCCAATATTCGCCGTGATTAGACGTTCCAGGTTGTCCTTGACCAGGGCAAAGGCCCCCCAGATGGGACGGCGCAGGGCCTCGTCTTCCGCTCCAATATCCTCAAAGAAAGGCATTGTATGTTCTCGCTTTCTAGATGCAATTACTTCAAGCCACGGATGCGAACGCCGCGCAACAGGTATTCGCGGCAGAGAATGAACACGAGAAAGATGGGAATGGTCTGGATGAGTCCAAGGACCATCAGTCCGTTCCAGGTCAGGCCTGAGGCCAGCGCCTGCTTCATGATGGCCGATTGACCCAATGCGCCAGCGGCACTCATCACATTGGCCTTATCAAAGTTGGTAATGAGCGTGTAAATTGCGACCGAGGTCGGCTCATTTGCCGTCGAGCGGAAGGCCAGCGACGGCCACAAGAAGTTATCCCACACGCCCGAAAACTGCAGCCAGAGCGCGACCGCGAAAACAGGAATACTCATTGGGAAAACAATGCGCCTGAAGATATTGAACTCCGATCCACCATCAACGCGTGCGGCCTGAATGACCGAGTTGGGAATGGTGTCAAAGAAGCCTTTGAAGATCAAGAAATTAAAGGCGTTGAAACCCGCCGGAAGAATAATCGCCCATGCCGTGTCCCAGATGCTAATGCTTGGAAAGATCTGATCCGTCCCAGGTAAATTAGGGATCGAGCCCGATGGGAAGGCAAAAGGAAAATTCAACGTAAGCAGTAATGTGGGCAGCAGCGTGATCGAGACTGGCACCATCAGGGTCCCGATAAAGAAGATGAAAGACCAGCGTGCAATTGGTCCACGCTGCAATTTGCTGTTGGCATATGCTGCAAATGCGGTGATGGGCAAGGAAATGAGCAGTACACCACCTACCTGGATAAGAGAATTGAAAAGATATTGATAGAATGGGTCAGGCATCAATGGCGTGGTGGGAGACGTAAGGCCGGAGGAAGCCACCTGCCAGATGAGTTGCCATGCCGCCAATGTTGGCTGCTGCGGCCAGAGTGTGGGGGGATATTGGAAAACTTCCAGGCCGCTTTTGAATGATGTTACGATCATGAAATAGAATGGCAACAGGTGCAATATAACACCCAGACAGAGGACAACAACCACCCCCCACCAGATCACACGCACATTCCCTTGCTTACGCCCGACCTTCGGAAAAAGAGACATATCACTAGAACCTTTCTTATCAAGAACACATCATAGAGACTGCAACACATCCCGCTTAAGCATCTGGGTCTTCTTTGAACAGGAAACGAAACACCACCACAATCGTCAGAATGACTGCGAACAGGAAGATTGAGAGTGCCGTGCCATCCGCATAGCGTATATTCTGGATATAACTGTACAGGTACAACACCACTGTACGGCTGGCACCCTCTGGCCCACCGGCGGTCAAGATGTATGGCCAGTTAAATTCCTGCAGTGAACCGATAATCGCGTAGGTTAATAGGACCGAGATTACCGGGCGCAGGCGTGGGAGCGAGATGGTCCAGATTTTGCGCCAGAAGCCAGCGCCCTCAACTTCGGCAGCCTCATAGTACGAGGTAGGGATACTTTGTAAACTTGCCATGTAGAAGAGGCCGGGACCAAAGAGGAGAATGCCAGGGAAGATGAGCCAGAAGAGCACCTGATTGGGATCGTCAAGAAAGGACTGATGGGGCAGATGTAAGATCTGAGTGGCAATATATTCAAAGACACCAATCTGATTATCATAGACGTAGCGCCAGAGGATAGTGCTGGCGATCGAGCTAAGAGGTAGAAACCAGAGTAACATCATCCAGCGCATCACGCGTGGAGGCATCTCCATGAGCAGGATCGCGACGATGATAGGGATAAGAAAGGTCAGAGCGATGGTCAGGCCCGCGTAGGTGAAGGTCACGCGAAATGCCTGGGCCACCAGTGGATCTTCCCAGACGCGCACGTAGCTCTGCAGGCCGGTGAACTTGCTGGGCAAGATTGGTTGTGCGTCGGTAAAGCTGATGCCGAACGCAACGGCAAGGGGATACCAGCCCCAGATAAGTTGGAATAGGATCGCTGGAATGATAAATAACCAGGTTTCGACGCGATTACGACGGCGCAGGGTGGAACCCGGTATGACCGGGTTCTTTGTAACTGCCTGGCTGGTTGTGGCATCTGTAACATGACTCGACATGTCGATTTCCTTTTCTAGGCCAGTGCGTGCAAGTGGGTGCTTGTTTGCACGCACGTCTTCATTGGGAGGTGGTCTCCTTATCCGCCTATCGCGGGTAATATGGTCTGTTCGTACCAGGGGTGGAAATCCTGAGCGTAGAAATCAGGCGCGTTTTTCTGCCAGAAGGCGTCAAGCACCTTATAGAACGTCTGCGCACTCTTTAAGAAATCAGCCTTCGCGACGCTGGAATTGAGAGAGCTATACTGCTGATTTTGCAAGGTCTGCAGCTTTGCGAGGATGGGAGCGATAGGATTTTGTGTGAAACTGAGTCCATTGAGTGCATCGTTCACCGCATCCTCAGTTGGAAGCGTATTTTGTTCTGCCGGGAAATACGATGTGTAGCTGGGGATGAGAGGAATGCTTGCGATCGTCTGGAAGGCTTTGAACGTTTTTGGACCCCAGGCGTCTGCGGCTGTTCCCGAAATGTTGGGGAACGTCGTCATATTTTTCGTCATTGGGGATGCGCTGTTATAGACCAGCTTGAGATCTTTGGTGTCCTGATATTGCTCATAGATCTGGTCAACCGCGCCCTGCCCAATAATCATGTAGGTGAGGAAATCGTACGCCGTTGCAAGGGCACCTGGATTGCGCTGGAGTTTAGGATCGATTGAACCGATGGCGCCACCAGCCTGTGTTGCGCCAAATGATCCATGCGGCCCACCTGGATTGGGAACGAAGCCGAGCACATCATCGATAGGTTTGTTTAGACGATTGGTCAATGCCTGTGCAGAAGTCGTGTTAGTGGCTGATGGCGAGGAGGTCAAAAAAGAGACATCACTGGAGGCCAGGGCGATATCACCGCGTATGAATGCGGCAGCCACATCACTGTCTCCATAGTTTTTATTGATCAGAATACTCTTATCTGTGTAGACCATCGCACGCCAGCTATTTACGACTGCTTCATAGCGGTTCGCGATGGAATTGAGATCAAAACGCCAGGGATACGTTGAGGAGGACGATGGAGTGAGCCCCAACGATCCCATAGATATGGCGCTGGAAACTAAGCCGTTTGAATAGAGAGCTTCACTGAAAATATAGTTTTGCATCTGCGCACCGTGCATTTTTCCCCTGGTCATTTGTTTTGCAAGAGTGCGGAAATCCTCCCAGGTCCAGCCGGGTTGAGGTTCCTGTAGGCCATATTGTTGGAGAAGATCACGTCGAAAGTAGATGCCGTGTCCAATGCCATATCCAGCAGGCGTGCCATAATATTTGCCACCAACCTGAGTGTTACGGAAGACGGGCAGATAGTTGCTTGTGAGTTGCGCTTCAAGATTATTTTTCGCGATAAGATCGGTAAGATCAGCAGCCAGGCCGCGCGTCAGGGCAGCTCTTACGGCTGGATCAAGGAAAGAACCCAATACATTGCCCATATACCATGTCGGGGCTGTACCGGCACTGACCGCTGTGGTAAGGATCTTCGTGTCCCAGATATTGGTGGCGCTGTGCTTGATGGTGACACCAGGATTCTGCTTCTGCCATTTGGTGAGTGAGTCCGCATACGCTTTTGTAACTGGCGATGATTTGATCTGCGCGGCAGTCGGCATAGAATCACCCGGCCAGGCACTACTATAAAATGTGACTTTGACAGCAGAAGTATTTGAACCAGAGCTACAGGCCGCCAGGGCTGCACCTCCAACCAGTGCGACGCTTCCAGCTGCCATCGTGCGCAAGAGTTGGCGACGCGTGACGGGCAGGGTACAGGCTTTCTCCAGCGTATCCTCGGAAATAGGGGCAGGTGTATCTAACATGATGTATCCTCCTTGTGACAACAGGTAATTCTGTCAACCCTTAATTGATCCTTCATATTCTGGGTAGGGGCGTCACCTTGTGTGCGCCCA
>JACDAE010000673.1 GCA_013695595.1 Ktedonobacteraceae bacterium
CTATCAACCCTTTTCGGCTCGCTTGCGAGCCATATCCGGAAGGAAAGCGAGAATTAAATAGCCCTGGGTTCCCTGATCCCTGTATTGACAATCATTCCAAAAAAGCTTAATGTAGGCGTTGTTAGATATAGGGATCAGATTAACCGTATAGCGTGTACGGTCTATGCGAATCTTCAACGATGTAGGTTGGTAATTAGAAGTTATGCTAAGGCAAGAAGCTCCAGATAAGCAATGGAACCCCGGCGGTGATATGCCTGTACGCCGCGCTCCCCACGTAGCCTTCCTGGTTGATGGGCGTATGACAATGCTCAAGATGTGCTGCACCTTTTTGACTGCAAAGCACTCCATCCATATTACGGCCTGGGGACTCAGCCCAGAGCTTTTACTCGTACGTGGCAAACATAAACGAGCAGGTGATGATGGCTCGGAGGAGCAGGAAGAGCTTCTAGCCTGGTTACGTGCGCAAGGATTAACAGCCGAAGATCTCACCTATTGGCAAAGTACTGAAGATTTGAGTGTTGCTAATGTCCTTGCCTATGCCGTCAGGCGTGGCATTTCCGTGCGTATCCTCCTCTGGGATACCTACACGCTCCCGTTTCAGCATAGCCCGGTTGATGTCAAGAAGATGGTGGAACCCCTCGGTATTGTGTGTCTGCTTGATGATAGTCATATGGGCCTGCTCAACCATCCCATCGAAGCGCATCATCAGAAGACGATAATTGTGGATGAGCGCTGCGCCTTTGTGGGCGGCATCGATATGATGAGCCAGGATGATGGTGATTATGATCGTTGGGATACCAAGGGCCACTCCTACGCGACACCATTGCGCATGGGCAAGAATGACAAGATGCCCTACAACTGGCATGATGTGCATATGCTCTTTGATGGTCCAGCCGTTGCCGATGTTGAGCACAATTTCCGTCAACGCTGGAACTCCGTTGCGAAGTTGCATCAGATGGATGATCTGCTGGACGAAACGGTAACGGCATCCCAGCCCCAGGAAAGCCCGATTCGTATCCAGGTGGTGCGTACAATCCCTAAAGGGATCTATGATTTTGCCTCTGAAGAAGGCATTGCAACCATTTTGGAGGCATATCAGCATGCTTTCACATCTGCTCGTCGCTCCATCTATATTGAAAACCAATATTTCTGGCGGCGCACTTTTCTGGGGATCGAGAATACGGCGCTGGGTGTGCCCAATGCCGATATGGAGGCATTGCTACAGGCGCTGGGCGATGCTCTGGCACGTGGAGTCGTTGTGACGATCCTTCTGCCCGATCAACCAAATGTTGGGCGCAATTTTACCGATGAGGGACTGAAATATCTATGGGAACTCCAGCCAGCCGCCGTTGCATCGGGAGCACTCCAGGCCTATACGCTTGGTTCATCAATTTTGCAGGTTGATCGTGCCCTCTACCGCCCGATTTATGTGCACGCTAAAGTGGCTATCGTTGATGATCGCTGGGTGACCGTTGGTTCTGCCAACCTCAACAATCGCGGTATGCGCGATGATAGCGAGTTAAATGTCGCCGTTCAGCAGCCAGATATTGCGCAGGCATTGCGCGTGGTGTTGATGGCTGAGCATCTTGGACTCTGTTCCGAGGATACCCTTTTCCGCATTATTGAAGCGGCGGGACTGGCCGATTTTAGCTCCAGTGAGCCGCAGCGGCGCTCTATCTTCATGCCTTCGCTCAGGCGCTGGTTCCGCCTCGGCCTTGGTGTCAGTGGCGAGCAATTAGATATAACCGTGCCGAAGCTGTATGCAAAACATATGCAGGGGGAACTGGGAGAGCAATGGGCGCTTTTGCAGTCCCAACTGGGTGATCCCTTCAAGGCGACAGCGCTTTTTGCAATGCAGGCGAAGGCGAATCTCCAGGCTATCAAAGAGCATCGTCCTTTACAGGGACACCTGTTGCCATACATTCCCTATGAGCGTGCCGATGAGTATGGCGTCTCCGTGCATGCCGTCAATGGCTGGCTTGATACGTTGCCGGATACGTTCGCTGAGCAAGCGGGATAGGGACCCTTTTGAATCCCCTATTCTGACAATCTATACAGCCGGGGTCCAGGAGCGATGTTGGAACGCCCGAACAATGAAGGCGATCCCGAAGATGATGCTGTATACACCGACCAGCCAGAGGATAGATAGTATACCTGCGCCTGGATGGACAAACAGAATGATGCCGAAGAGGACGGAGACTATTCCAGCAAGAGCAAGCAGCCATTCCCAGGAGACCATATCGCGTATGATGAAGGCCGTGACAATCTCCATGACGCCGGTGATGATGGCCCAGGCCGCGACGAGGTAGAGCAGTATCAAGGCCGTGATACCTGGATAGAAGAATGCAACGAGTCCTGCAATAATGCCGAGCACGCCCTCGAAGAGGATCCAGCCCCAACGACTGAGGCGGCCTCGCTCTTGAATTGCGGTGACTATTGCCATAATTCCATCGATAAGCATGTATGCGGCAAATACATAGACGAGCGCGAGTAGAGCGATGCCGGGAAGAAAGAGGACAATCAGGCCCAAAATAATGGCGAGAAGTCCTCTGACTGCCAGGAGCCACCAGTTACGTTGGACGATCTGTACACCACCCATATCTGACATACATTCCTCCTTTTCGGTGTAGAAGCGAATGATCAGCATCTGATCTATTAAAGTATAGCCGATAATGCGTTAGAAATCACTGTTCTTCTGGGGCAGGCGAGAGCCTGCCTCAGAAGTCGATGTTCTTACCATTTATCCCAGTGCAGCACATTATCCAGGGGCTCTCGTTCCGCTGGATTGAAATTAGTACCCAGCGTGTACGCGACTGGAATAAGGGCTGCCTGTGTGATCTTCTCATATGGGATGCCCAACACTTCTGCTGCTTCCTTTTCATATGGCAGATGGAGCGTCGTCCAGGCCGTTCCCAGGCCGCGTGCGCGTGCAGCCAGCATGAAGCTCCAGGTTGCTGGAATAATCGAACCCCAGGCTCCCGCCACTTGACTGGCTGGTAGATTATCGAGGCGGCCAGTAATGCAAGGAATAAGATAGACGGGTACTTCATGCATATGCTCGGCGAGATAATCAGCCGAGTTGGTGATGCGCTGTTGCGTGGCTGCCCCTGGCGAAGAGGTGTCCTGATTTTTGCGTGCCTCCATGCGTTTTGCACTATAGGCTGAGAAGGATTTGCGGTATAGATCCGCAATCGCCAATTTTTTGGCTGGATCGGTGACAATAACAAAGTGCCATTGCTGGCTATTGCTGCCGGATGGAGCCTGTAGCGCGATCTCCAGGCATTCGCGCAGTACCTCTGGCTCAACGGGTCGTGTAAGATCAAGGCGCTTACGGACCGAACGCGTGGTCGTAAGTACCTGGTCAGCGGTCAGATCAATACGTGGCATGGTGTTTTCTCCTACGTAGAATTAGAGGTTGTGTATATACTGATCGTCGTATGACGTTAGTGTTATTGTATATCAAAAGCATGCTGAACCGCGTGGATTAAATCGTCAATGTCAAAGGGTTTGCGCACATACGCGACTGCCTCTACCTGACGACTCTTTTCTTCCACATGCCCATCGGCGCTCATGATTATGATGGGAACCATTTTGCCGTAGCGGGTACGCACCTGTGCCACTACACCACTTCCATCAAGGAGCGGTAACCCCATATCCAGAAGAATGAGCGCTGGTTGTTGAAGCAATGCTCGTTCGACGGCCTCGCGCCCATCACCTGCTGTTTGCACCTCGAACCCCTCCTCTTCTAATGTCCACTGAACCATTTTGCGCAGGTGATAGTCATCATCCACCACCAGAATGAGCTTTTGGGTCTGCACATTAATCCCCTGTTTTATTGCTTGCTGCTGCTCGTTCATCAGATATGCTCTTTCCTCTCTGGCTTTGGAGAGGATGTATCCGGCTCTATCGTGGCAGGAAGACGTACCAGAATGCAGGTTCCCTGCCCTTCCTGGCTGATTATGGAGATCGTCCCTCCATGTTCATGAACGACCTGTGCTGCACTGGCTAATCCGACCCCTGTCCCTGGGATCTCTTTTCGTACATTACTTGCACGATAAAATGCATCAAAGAGAAAGGGCTGATCGGCTTCGGGAACCCCTACCCCCTCATCCTGAAAACGCATAACAATCCATGTTTGATCCTGCTCTCTCTCTGCACGAATATCCAGGGTGATAGGACCGCCATCAGGGCTATATTTAATCGCATTCGCCAACAGGTTTGTCACGACTCGATCCAGGCGGATCGGGTCGCCGCGTACCTGGAGGTCTTTCGAAAAGGTGGTTATACACAGATGATGACGATTGGTAGTCTCCTGTTGTTCTGTTACGACACGTTCGATGATGGGAAATAGTGACAGGGGACGTAGATCCAGATCCAGGTGTTGGCCCGCTTGTACCTGCGCAATGGTTAAGAGATCTTCGATCATGCCATGCATTTTAGTGATTGAGGCTTCCTGTATCTTCAGGCGTTCCAGTGCCCACAAGGGATCAACCGAGGCCGTACGTTTCAACCGACGTTGCAGGATCTGCAATGTACCCTTCATAACGGTAAGCGGCGTTTTCAAATCATGGGATACACTCGACAGAAAGTCATTGCGCACCTGCAAGGCATCTTCAGCCTCGCTGCGTGCCTGTTGCGCGAGCACCCATAGACGTACTCGTTCTTCTTCTACCTGTTTGCGCTCAATACCTAGTGCGACCGCATTCGCAATCGATGCCATCGCATCCAGATG
>JACDAE010000676.1 GCA_013695595.1 Ktedonobacteraceae bacterium
GTTGAGACGTATGTCAAGTACCTGCGCAAAAAATTAAAGACGACCCCCAACGCTTCTGAACTCATTCATACTATGCGTGGCTCAGGATATATCTTACAGGAAGAATAGCATGTTCACTAAGGCAGGACTGAAATTGACCCTCCTGTACTCAGCCTTATTCTTCTGCTTTTTTTGGATGTTCAGTATCAGCTTGTATGTATGGATGGAAAAATCCATTGGCGAAGGCATGATCGTCAAACAGGTAGTACAGCAGGAACAGCACGGGCAATTTGAAGGGCAGTTTGATGAGAGAAGCGTCGTGATCGCGGGCGATATTGCGCTTAACCAGTTGAAGACCATTCTGCTTGTTTTGAATGGCGCGCTTCTGCCCGTTATCCCTTTGACCGCCCAGTTTCTCACGCGCCGAACCTTGAGACCGGTCCAAGCAATTCATGAACAGCAGCAACAGTTTGCTTCTGATGTCTCGCATGAATTGCGTACCCCTTTATCCATTCTGAGCGGGGAGATAGAAATAGCGTTGAAGCAAGAGCGTACCAGCGATGACTACCAGCACACGCTCAGAAGCGCAAAGGAAGAAACAGACCGTTTAGTAGGGCTTGTGGAAAATTTGCTCTTGCTGACACGTATGGAACAAGGAAAGCAAGTGCAAGCAACGGAAGCAGTGGATGTCACAGATCTCATCAATCAAGTGCTTGTCACTGTAAAGCAGAAGAGCGCGGAGAAATGCATTGCGGTATTCGTCATGCCCGCCGAAGAGAGCGTGGTCGTTGCAGGGCAGGAAGCACTGCTCAGACAGCTCTTTCTCAATATTCTGGATAATGCGATCAAATATACCCCTGAGAACGGGGAGATTACCATTGGACTCTCTCAAGATGGCCATTTTGGGATCATCACGGTCGAGGATACTGGCATTGGTATTGCGTCAGAGCAGCAGGAAAGAATTTTTGATCGTTTCTACAGAATAGATACCGCGCGTTCAGAAACAAAGGGCTATGGACTTGGGCTGTCTATTGCTCAAGCGATTATGACCATCCATGGCGGGAAAATACGGCTTCATTCTGCCTTAGGAAAGGGAACCACGTTTTCTCTGCATGTACCCCTGGCCTGACCGTTCTCATGTTATTCCCACCTTCATTTCTGTACACTAGAACTATCAAAACAAGAAAGGAGGTGAGAACACATGAGAAAACGTACATTCGTCACTGTAGCAGCCATTACCTTCCTGATGGTAGCAGCAATAGCAGTAGCATTGGGCGGCGGGAAAATGTCAGTGGCATCAGCCCACACCCAGACTGCAATTGTGCAAACGCAGTCAAACAACCAGAAGGCCGGTCCCGTTCAAGCAACATCGGCTACTGCTACAGCGGTAGAGAAAGACACCCCTGATGCGGGAGAAACACCCGGATCAACAGAAAGTCAAGATCAAAACCTGCCCGGTGGCGGACACCAGGACCAGGGTCAGGCCGATCACCAGTTTGAAGGCACCGAATAGGAGCCTTCAAGTGATAAGCATGAGGAAAAGCGAGAGGCCAACCAGGCCTCTCGTGTCATATTGGACATAATGACGCAAACATATTTCCAAAACAATGGCCTCTATGCTTCCTTCCCTGTAAAGGCAATAGTGATCAGCACCTTATTCTGCGTGATAGCACTATTCGACAAATTCGGAGGCTGGACGCCAAAGTTAGTCATATAGACTGTAGTGGTGGCGACCCCGGTCACCATACCACCAGCGATCTTTCCTGCACATCGAAGACCTCTTTATTCGTTTTGCCGTGCAGTGTAGAGATTGGCCTCTCACCGCCATTCCTGCCAGCATCACACACCCCAAATGGGCTATTTACTCATAAAAGGCGCGAGTATCCATGCAAGCGAATGTACAATGGAAGGAAGACATTGCCACTGGGAGAGGTACTGACTATTTGGTATTTTGAGAAGACTTAGGATATAATGAAATTTGTCTTCTGTAAGATTGCGGCTGTATGATGGAAAAGGAAGATCCATGTGGGGTCAGCCTCAGTACCCTTCTCAGGGGAGAGGGAAAAGATGCGATGAGCAGTAAAGTTACCTACCGCCAGCAATACACTCGTTGTGGGAAACAGCGGTGTCGTAAATGTCGCGAAGGAGCAGGCCACGGTCCATACTGGTATGCTTACTGGAGCGAAAACGGGCGCACCATCAGCAAGTACATCGGAATGCAGCGACCCACAGACGCAGAGGTAGCCGGTCCAGCGGAGACGCAGTCCCAGACCTCTCACCAGGATAGCATGGCAGATCAGGCGCTCCCCCCCGGTACACCTCAACCAGTGCTCCGCATCTACCTGCTTGGACAATTCCGTGTTGAACGCAGAACAGGCAGCGAATGGCAGCCGGTAACCAACCGGACGTGGCAGCGGCGTCGTGCGCGCGCGCTACTGGGCTGCCTGCTGAGCAGTCCGGGCCGCCGGCTGGGTCGCGAACAGACGATGGAGGCTCTCTGGCCTGAACTCGACATCGAGACTGCGGCCAATCGCTTGAATGGCGCTGTTCACGAACTGCGGCAGATCCTGGAGCCAGAGATCTCTCGACCGGCAGCATCCAGTATGCTGCGCTTGCAACGCGAGGTCCTGGAACTCGCGGACCGCACCCGTATCTGGGTCGACGCAGACGACTTTGAGAGCCTGCTTAACCAGGCAAATACCACCTCCGACCTGCAACAGGTCGAACACATCCTCGAAGAGGCGGCCGCGCTCTACGGCGGCGACTATTTGCTCGAAGAACTCTACTCGGAATGGGCCACACCCAGGCGCGAGGCGCTGCGCCGCCGCTGGATGGGCCTGTTGCTCAACCTGGCAGAGTTACGGGCAGCACGTGGTGCGCTGGCCAGCGCGATTGAGCCGCTTGATCGCCTGCTGGTTAGCGATCCCATTCACGAAACGGCGGTACGCCAGTTGATGCTGCTCCTGACGCAGCTTGATCGAAGAGGGGAGGCTTTGCAGGCCTATCACCGGCTCAACACGGTGCTGCAGCGCGATTACGGGAATGAGCCTTTGCCGGAAACGCGCGAGCTGTACGAGGATCTGCGACAGGGCCATTTCCAGGCGCCACGCCCTAAACTCCTCGCACGCCCTGCCGATGAGCCAGACAACCTCTCTCCTCCCCTCATCCAAGCGCCCCCTCTTTCTGAGATCATCGATACCAACACCTTGTCAGCCACTGAACCTCAAGAAGCGCAGGAGGCCTTTCCACGCCCGGTCTTCCAGCCAGGACGCTACAACCAGAGTCCACTGATCGGACGCGACCGCGAACTCGAAGCCATGCGCCAGGTCATGTCTGCCTTCTCAAGGAGAGAAAGTCTGAAAGAGCAGAGCGCCGGGTCGAACGGAACCCACACGAGCTGGACGACCCATTTCCTGCTCCTTATGGGAGAAGCTGGCATCGGCAAGACACGCCTGGCGGAGGAGTTGAGCCACGAGGCCAATACACAAGGGTGGTCCGTCGTCTGGAGCAGATCCTACGAGCAAGAAGGCACTATCCCTTACCGGCCGTGGACCGAGC